>JAYOXJ010000480.1:0-2174 GCA_038152725.1 Rhodospirillaceae bacterium | reverse complement strand
GTATGTTGAGGGTCGATGGAAGAAGTTAATTTATAGAGGCGCCCAGGAACCAGCGTGCTTAATATTAGATAGGCTGATATTCTGTTCTGACCATATAATCGGATCATAAGTAATATCAAGATAACTACAGCAATTTTTAAGAGAGTTATTATTTAAATCTACGAGATTATTTGTTTTTGTTTCTGTAAATGTTTTTTCGACGATATCTATTACTTTTTCGTAAAAGGGTGCTTTCTTATAGTAAGATAAGAGTTTAGATTTAATATTTTTAAGATCAATGCTTAGATCATTAAGGGTGATTTCAAATATTTTTTTATTTCGACTGCTGTTATTAATTTTACATGAAATATAAACCCAATCTTTATTTAAGTTGAGAACCCGGTTTCTTGTGATCCAACTTTTCGGAGTAAATTGCGAAACATCGAAAATTACCCATTGGTCAACTTGAGAAATTAGAGCAAAGTATCCAATGTATGGGAAAAAATAAGGTTGCATAATACCGCATCTCATAAGCCAGAAATTGAAGAGATTAGAGTATCACAAATTTCATTAATAACTTTATTATTTATGAGATTACCTGTGGGTAGTTCGATTATTAATTCATTACTATCAAAATTAGTATCGATACTTAAATTACTATATATACCTTTGCCAATAAACTTTTTTAATTGTAAGTTTTTAAAATCTAAATTTTTATGATTTTTGAGCCGAACTGTTACGCTACTAAAGTTTGGTTTTACCACATTTTCATGTTTTACAATATTAATGTATTTACATTCTTTTAAAAGTTTTTCATATAATCTAAACTGCTTTTTGTTTCTGAGGTAGTTCTTCTCGTAGTCACTTAAGCTTAAAAGAGCTAATACAGCTTGTGCTTCAGACATTCTCCCATTACCTGTTATAGGAACTTTAACAATGGGCCCAGATCCATAGCTACTTCTAATATTTCTTACCTTTTTTGCTAGCTCATCATCATTTGTAGAAAGAATACCACCCTCCGCGGAATTAATAATTTCATTTTCATGAAAAGAGAAAACTTCTAGATCTCCAAAGCAACCTAATCTTTTATTTTTATAGAATGATCCAAAGGATGAACTTGAGTCGAAATATAATTTTAGATTATTCGATTTAGCAAAATCCTCTAACCATATAATTTCAGATAAGTTAGGCTGAACATGACTTCCTAATATTGCAGATACATCGCTATCTAAATCCTTTTCAAAACTACTTGAATCCAAACTTAATGTTGTAGCATTTGCTTTACAAACTAATGGTTCTAGACCAGCCCAAAGCAAAGAATTTAGTGCAGATGCTGATATAAATTCAGAACACAAAACCTTACCCTTTAAATCAAGGGCTTTGGCCGCAATAATAAGAGCAATTGACTCGTTTGTCATAGCCATAACATGCTTTACATTAAGAAATTGTTGAAGTTCTTTTTCTAGCTCTTGTACAAATGGTCCATGGTTTGTGTAATATTTGTTTTTAAATATTTTCTTAAAATTTCTTTTCAATTCCGAAATTTTTGGCACATTCTTTTGCCCTTTGCTTGGTATATTAAAAACATTCATGAGCAATCTTTTCTTTTATTTCTTGTGCGTTCTTTCTGATTAATTCTAAATAATTACAAATCTTTTTAATGTCATTATTTGATACAAAATCTCCACTTGGCATAAGAATGTATTTCTCAGATATTTTTTCAGCATATTTAATTTCTCCAGAAATTGTTGGATAACTGGTCTCTTTCTTATGTAAAGGTGGCCAATAATACGGCCTAGCTAACATATTATCAGAATGCATTAATTTCAGAGTCTCTTCGCGACTTAATGGCCATTCGTCTTCAATCTTTATAAGGATATTTTTGTAGCCACGCTTTTCTGTCTTATCATATTTAACGACCGATAATCCTTTTATCTTAGCAATAGTCTCTATGTAAGTATTATATCTTTTAACATTTTTGGAAATTTGTTGTTCTAACTCATGCAATCCAATAAGGCCCATCGAAGCATGAATTTCATTTAGCTTAGCGTTTAAACCAAGCTCTTTTATTTCACCAGATTTTGAATCGATACCATTATCCCTAAGTAATTTGAGATTATTAGCGAGTTTTTCACTGTTCGTAGTAATATAACCTGCTTCGAAGCCATTAATTAATTTGCTTGCATGCATCGAAA
>JAYOXJ010000479.1:399-2175 GCA_038152725.1 Rhodospirillaceae bacterium | reverse complement strand
GCTGTGCGCACCGAGCGCCGCGGGCATGGTGCGGATTTCGGCGGGCGATTTCGAGAAGGTCGCCGGCGGCGTGGTGAGGCGGATGCGCCCCTCGGTCGGGTGGTCGAAATGCTCGAACGCGCCGACCGCCCTCAAGTGCGGATCGTCGGCGAGTTCGCCGAGCCCGATCGCCGGGCCGTTCGGAATATCGGCTTTCTCGAGCTCATCCAGCAAGTCTTCCGTCTTCCAGCCGGCGACGCATTCGGCGACCATGACGTAGAGTTCGCCGATCTTCTCGCTGCGGAGCTTGGCGTCCGTCACCCGAGGATCGTCGATCATCTCCGGGCGCTCCATCAGGGTAAAGAACGCCCGCCAATGCTTGGTGTTATAGGGCAGCACGCACACGAAACCGTCCGACGTCGCATAAGGCCGCCGGTATTCGACCATCGAGCGCTCGTAGCCCGCGGGGCCGAGCGGCGGATCGAATGTCTGTCCGGCCGAATGCTCGACCATGTTGAAGCCGGCCAGGGATTCGAGCATCGGCACCTCGACCATTTGCCCCTCGCCCGTGCGCTCGCGGTGGAATAAGGCCGCCAGGGTGGAGTGGACGACGAATTGCGAGCCGATCTTGTCGCAGACGGACGCATTGACGAAGCGCGGATCGCCGTCCCGTCCCCCCTGCATCGCGGCCATGCCTGACATGCCCTGGATGATGTCGTCGTAGGCCGGCCGTTTGGCATAGGGACCGGCCTGACCGAAACCGACCAACGCCATGTAGACGAGGCCGGGGTTCACGGCGCGGCAATCCTCGTAGCCGAGGCCGAGGCGCTCCATCGCCGCCGGGCGCACAGAGCAGACCACCGCGTCGACGGTCGCCACCAGCCTGAGGAACGCGTCGCGCCCTTGCGGCTGCTTCAAGTCGAGGACGATGCAGCGCTTGTTGCGGTTGGACATCAGAAAGAAATGCCCCATCCCGGCGTTTCTGAAAGGCGCAATCCCGCGCGTAATATCGCCTTCCGGCGATTCGACCTTGATCACCTCGGCCCCGTAATCGCCCAGAATCTGGGTCGCATACGGCCCGAAGGCAACGGTCGTCAGGTCGAGGATTCGAATGCCCGAAAGCGGTCCCGCCATGGCCTCAGCCTCCGTGGAAGGTCACGAACTCGTCGAGCGGCTCGCGCACGGTTTCCAGCTTGTTGACCTCGGCTTCCGTGTCCTCGTAGCCGAGGCTCATGCCGCAATGAACGAGCTGCTGTTCGGGCAGATCGAGATGCTTCTCGACCACTTTGTGATAACTCGCCCAGGCCGCCTGCGCGCAGGTGTCCAGGCCCTGGCCGCGCGCCGCGAGACAGATGTTCTCGATGAACATGCCGTAGTCGAGCCAGCTCATCCATCCCATGTCCCGGTCGATGGTGAAGATCAGGCCGACGGAAGCGCCGAAAAACTTATAGTTCTGCGCGTGCCACTCGCGCGTCTTCTCCCGCTCGCCCTTGCCGATCCCGAGCAGACCATAGAGGTCCCAGCCGACCTTGCGGCGGCGTGCGAGATACGGATCGCGGATCTTCTCGAGGTAATGCAGCCGGTCGCTCTCGTGCTTCTCGGGCTCGTTCCAGAAGGCGTCGAGCACCGCGGCGGAAAGCGCTTCCCGGGCCTCGCCGGTGAAAACATGGACATGCCATGGCTGCATGTTGGTGCCGCTCGGCGCCCGAGCCGCCACTTCGAGGACATGCGCCAAGGTATCGTGCGGCACCGGGTCCGGTTTAAAAGCCCGCACGGAGCGGCGGGTCGTAATGGCAT
>JAYOXJ010000479.1:0-389 GCA_038152725.1 Rhodospirillaceae bacterium | reverse complement strand
GTTCGTCGATCCGCTGGATCGCCAGGTTGATCGTCGTAATGGCTTCGTCGACGCTCAGCATGCGCCTCTCCCCTCTAAAAGTCAGTCTTGGGACGGATGTTGAAATTGGGTTGAGCTTAACCGCCGCCGCGCGCAAACGCGGCGCCATAGCTGCAGTTAGATCAGCCGCCGGGCATTGACAGCCCGGTCGGGAATAACCGCCTAGTGGGTCGAAAGCTTGGCGATTTGGTCCTTGATCGCCAGCTTCTGCCGTTTCAGATCTGCAAGCACCTCCGCATCGGGCAGCGGCCGGCGGCTCTCATCGTCGAGCTCGGTCTCCAGGTCCGCATGCTTTTGTTTCAGGGCTTGGATGTGATCTGTCACTGACATATTCGGTCTCCCTTGTGGTC
>JAYOXJ010000478.1:669-2189 GCA_038152725.1 Rhodospirillaceae bacterium | reverse complement strand
AAAAACCGATGATGCACTAACATTCAAACTGGAACAGTCAGTAGGGGCAGATCAGGTGCCGGCGTTCGGTATCCCCGGGATTCCCGCTTTCGCGGGAATGACGGGATGGCAGGGGGCAGGCGTTTCCCTACCCGCCGGAATTGGCTTCGTTGGTGGCGTTCTGACGGGGCCGGGCATTGAAATCGCTCGGGAAAATTGGCTTCGTTTTCCACAATTTTTTTTAGCGATTTTTGTGTTTTTAGGCGGGTTGCGGCCTGTGGGCCGCGTTGCGGCCGGGTCGAGCCTACCCACTGCGGCCGAATTCGTTTTGTCATATTTTTTTTAGGCTGTTGAATTCGGAGCCGGATTCTTCCCGGTGAAACGGCTGCAAAACGATTTTAACTACCTACCCGCCCGATCTATCCGTTGATCGCCTTGTCGCGCAACCACTGGCAGAGCGTCAGCGCCGCCTGGCGCGCCGCCGGGTCGTCCGCCGTCTGCATCTGGCCGAGTTCGCGGCCCAGGTCCTCGACGATGGCGCGGTAGTGGCCGGCCATCTGGGTCTCGATGGAAAGCTGCGTCGTCAGCCGGCGCACCTCCGCCTGCAGGTCATGGATCGACTGCACGCCTTCGTCGCGCGGCAGCTTCGAGGCGTCGTTCCTGAGGAACTTGACCCGGTCGTGAATCTCCTGGTCGGCGAGCTTGAGGTCGGGCGCGATGCAGCGCACGCCTTCCAGGTCGACCTCGCCCTCGAAGGTCTCGATCTCGGCGGCGGCCAGGCGCTTCCTGAGCTCGGCGCGGGTGACGCCGAGCAGCTTGGCGGCCTTGGAGACGGTGATGCGCTCGGTCATGGTCTCTCCCTCGCCGGTCAGCTTACACGGCAATAACCCGATTGTGGAGAGGGACTTTATTGGCGCTCCACTTGGCAGTCCAGGGCGCCTCGGCTTCCTCGTCTTGCTTGGTTCGGCGCTGTGCGGCAAGGTTTCGCCGGAAATTCGCAGCCCTGACCCCGCCCAACGCCGGAGACCCGCGCCATGCCCGACACCGAAGCCCTGCCCAGCGTCATCGACGTGCTCGCCCGGCGCGCCAGCGTGCGCGACTACCTGACCGACGACGTGCCCGACGCCATGGTCGAGCGTATCCTGGCGTCCGCCCGGCGCGCGCCGACGTCGTCGAACGTGCAGGCCTACAGCTTCTTCCTTGTCCGCGATGAGGCCGCCCGGGAAAAGCTCGCGGTGCTCGCCGGCAACCAGAAGCATATCGTCACCGCGCCGGTGTTCGTCGCCATCTGCGCCGACGTGCGGCGCCTCGCACGGGTCGCGGAAATGGGCGGCGGCAGCTTGGCCAAGGATCACCTGGAGATGAGCATGGTCGCCTGCATCGACGCCGCGCTGGTCGGCATGTGCGCGTCCTTGGTGGCCGACTCTTTGGGCCTCGGCACGGTGATGATCGGCGGCATGCGGAACCACCCGGACGGCGTCGCCGAGGTTTTGGGGCTGCCCGATGGCAAAGAATATGCCGGTGGATATTGGGCGAAGTGG
>JAYOXJ010000478.1:0-659 GCA_038152725.1 Rhodospirillaceae bacterium | reverse complement strand
GTGCTGGGGCTGCCGGATGGCGTCTTCGTCGCCTTCGGGCTCTGCGTCGGCTGGCCGAAATCGCGGCCCGAGCCGAAACCGCGCCTGCCCGCCGATCTCGTCATCCACCGCGAGCGCTACCAGGACGGCGACTTGGCGGCCGGGCTGGCCGAATACGAGGCCGCCATGTCGGCGCATCACCGGGCGGTCGGCCGCGACCCGGACGAGCCCTGGGCCGAGCGCGTCGCCAAGCAGTTCTCGAAACCGAAGCGCCAGCGCCTGAAGGAGATCTTGCAGGGCCGCGGTTTCGGTTTCGACTGAGCTTACTTAAGCGGCGAGAAGTCGGTCGGCTTCAGGATCTTGTTTTCCTGATAGAGCAGCATGCCGGCGGATTTCTTCTTGTACCTGGCCCAGGCCGGATCGGCGTCGCGCTTGGCGCGCTTCTTCTCCATGTCGGCGAGGCTGACGTAGGCCCAGAGGTGCACGACCTGGTTCTGCGGTCCGATGGCGGTCTGGAAGTAGGCGATCGGCGGGCCCAGGTGTTTCAGCTGCACCGGCAGGCCTTCCTTCTCGAACAGCTTGATGTATTCCTTCGCCCGCCCGTGCTGGATGGTGTAGGTGCGGTGGTCGACGATCATGGCGGGGGTCCTTCCCTGTGTGGTTGACGGTATCTATCAGGC
>JAYOXJ010000477.1:0-2214 GCA_038152725.1 Rhodospirillaceae bacterium | reverse complement strand
ATCCGGCGCCCGCCGCCGCCGTCGGCCAGCGCCGCGGGCAATGCCGCGGTGGCGACGGTGACCAGCCCCAAGCCGAACACGCCGACCCAAGCGGCGGCCTGCAGCACCGGCGCGCTGGCGACCCAGACGGTGCCCATCAGGTTCCACGGAAAGCCGGTGAAGAGTTGGCCGCGCAGCCACTCGGCCAGCGTCCAGAACGCCGCCAGCGCCAGTGCCCGGGCCCAGCGGTCGAGCTTCAGTTCGCGCGCCAGCTCGCTCGCGGCGGTGACGGCGAGCGCGGGAAACAGCGCCATGCCGGCGGCGAGACCGATGACGGCGATCGGCGCCATCCAGCCGTAAATCGCGGCCTCGACCATGAAGGCGCTGGCGACCCAGTAGAAACCGATGGCGAAATGGCCGAGGCCGAACAGCCAGCCGATGACGAAAGCGCCCTGCCAGCGCGGCCGCTCGGCCAGCCAGACCAGGCCGGTGAAGGCCGGCACCAGGGCGAACACCAGCCCGTAGGGCGGCATCGCGGCGGCGGCGAGAATGCCGAGGCCGAGCGCCGTGGTCCAGGCGCGCCAACCGCGGAACCGGGCGGTCTCGTGCGCCAGGCGCGGAAACAGGCCGTCGGTGCCCGCATCGGGCCCGGTGGCCGGCGGCAGGGCCATGTCAGAGGGCTTCCTGGCGCGCTTCGTCGAGGGCGCGGGTGCGCAGGCGCAGCCGGTGTACCCGGCGCGGATCGGCGTCGAGCACCTCGAATTCGACGCCCGACGGATGCACCACCAACTCGCCGCGGATCGGCACCCGGCCGGCGAGCGAGAACACCAGGCCGCCCAAGGTGTCGATGTCCTCCCGCTCGTCCTCGGTGACGAAATCGCCGATGGTCTCCTCCAGGGTCTCGATCTCGACCCGGGCGTCGGCGATGTAGGTGCCGTCGCTGTCGACCTCGAGCCTGGGTTCGTCGTTCTGGTCGTGCTCGTCGTTGATCTCGCCGACGATTTCCTCGACCAGGTCCTCGATGGTGACCAGGCCGTCGACGCCGCCGAACTCGTCGACCACCAGCGCCAGATGCGCGCGCTTGACGCGCATCTCCAAGAGCAGCTCGAGCACCTGCATGGAGGGTGCGACGAACAGCACCTTGCGCAGGATCTTCTCGGGCGAGAAATCGGCGTCGGCGCCGCGCCAGGCGAGCAGGTCCTTGGCGTGGATGAATCCCATGGCGTCGTCGAGGGTCTCGCGGTAGACCGGCAGGCGCGAGTGGCCGGCCTCGGTGACCAGCTTGATGACGTCGGCGAAGCTCGCCGTGGTCTCGACGGCGACGATGTCGGCGCGTGGCACCATGACGTCGTAGATGGTGCGTTCGCGCACTTCGAGGATGTTGGCGAGCAGCCGGCGCTCGTCCGGCGTGATCGGCGCGCTCATGTCGGCGCGCTCCTCGATGAATTCCTCCAGTGCCTTGCGTACGCTGGGTTCGCCGTTGCGCTTGCGCAGACCCCGGAACCAATCGAGCAGCGTGGTGCCGTCGCGCGGTTCGGCTTCTGGTTCGGTCGGGCTTGGGGCGGGTTTCTCGTTCATCTTTGCAACAATATCTCAGCCGCGCATAACCCGCGCCGCATCGGCTCGCGCATATGGGTCGACGACGCCGAGGCCGGCCAGCACCGAAGTCTCCAGGTTTTCCATGACCGACGCGTCGCCGTCCTCGATGTGATCGTAGCCCAAGAGGTGCAGCATACCATGCACCGCGAGGTGGCGGAAATGGTCGGCCAGGGCAACGGCCTGCTCGTCGGCCTCGCGCATGGTGACACCGAGCGCGATCACCACGTCGCCGAGCGGCACCGGCTGGCCGGCCGGCAGCGCCTTCAATTCTGCGGCATCGATACCGGGAAACGACAGCACATTGGTCGGCCCCTTCTTGCCACGGTATTGCACGTTGAGGCCGGCCACCTCGTCGTCGCCGGCGAGCAGCACCGAAACCTCGGCGTCGCGGCCGCCGAGCTTGCGTGCGAACGGCGTGTCGGCGGCCTGCCAGGCTGCCGTCATGGCGCGCCGGCAGGTCGCGGCCGCGCGCGGCAGGCGCTTGCGCCAGTCCGCATCGGCGATGCGCACATCGACGGCGAGCGCGCCCAGGTCAGTGGGTTTCCGGGTCTTCGTCATCGTCCAGGGCCTGGTCGGTCTGGTAGCGCTCGCCGGTGCGGCGCCGGCTGTCCATGCGGTCGTAGGCTTCGACGATGC
>JAYOXJ010000476.1:0-2219 GCA_038152725.1 Rhodospirillaceae bacterium | reverse complement strand
TACAAGTTTTCAATGCACATTATCCTTTGGATAAGTTGCGTGAAAAAAGAGATACAGCCAGAAATAAGGAGAGATATGGCAACGAACAATAATGTAACCTTTGTAGGTCAAATATTAAAACCAGAACTTAGGTACACAAATAGTGGTAAAGCAGTAGCTTCAACACGAATGGTAGTAAAAACACCAGGCGATGGTGAAGATATGTGGCTTAATGTTGTAGCTTGGGAAAACCTTGCTGTCAACTTGGAAGTATCATTTCCAGAAAACTCTAAAACATTACGAGTTGTAGTTACAGGTCGTATGCAAGAAAATTCTTGGCAGGGTAAAGATGGAAACACTAGAAAAAATATGGAAATCGTAGCTGATAATATTGCAGTATCTTTAGATTATGCAACAGTTAGTGGTGTTCAATATTCTGGTGATGGTTCTACAGTGCAAGAGTCTAATTACAATAGCAAAATAGATATGGCTAAAGATGTATTAAACGCATCAGAGCCAGTTGCTAGAACAGACTACGCAGATAACGAAGCACCATTCTAAAATGTCTGACAAACTTATTAGCCAAGAAATCTTAGATTGGGCTAATGATGATTTAGGCGAAACTAAGGAAGAGACAATTCAAAGTGCCCAATTAGGTCTTTTCCTTAGCGAGCCTAAAGACTTAGAACATCCAGAAATTGACAGTTCACAAATTGTCAGAATTAAGTATATGTTCGCAAGTAATCGCAACAAACCAATATGTCATAATGCTTTTATTGAAGCATATATGCCTAGATTTGGTGGATTGATACATACTTTAAGACACGATGAGCGTTGGGTTATTGATAAAGAATGGTGTGAAGTTGAAGAACATCATCACAAATCTAATCAGTATGCTTATATATTTAGAGGTGTAAGAGATTAATTTTGAAGTGAGGTCAGTGGATGACAGGTCTGATGCTGACCCATTCATTTTAGATATTCATTATGCTCACAGAAAACCAAGCATTAGTTATATGTTTGGCATGTATGACAAAGATGAACTTATCGGTGTGATAACTTATGGTACACCTCCTAGCAAAACATTATTAAAAGGCATTGCAGGCGAGGAATTTATGGATAAAGTTATTGAGTTAAACAGATTAGTTTTAAAACATAACAGAAAAAATGAAGCAAGTTACCTTATAGGTCAATCATTTAAGTTGTTACCTAAGCCAAAAGTTATAGTAAGTTATGCTGATACATCTCAAGAGCATGTGGGTAAAGTGTATCAAGCTACTAATTTTATTTACACAGGACTAAGTGCTAAAAGGTCAGATTGGAGAATGTTTGGTAGTGATTTGCATAGCTATACTATTTGTCAAAAGTGGGATTCCGAATATAGAAATTCTAATCCAGATAAGTTTTATAAGATAGATAGACCAAGAAAACATAGATATTTGTATTTTTTAGGTGATAAAAAAGAAAAGAAAACTTTTTTAAATGCACTAAAATATCCAGTAGAAGATTATCCAAAGGACAATAATGACTAGATATACAGAATTACAAAGACAAGAACTAGAAAGTTTTGGTTATGTTGTTCGTAGCGAAAAAGAAATGGACGCTATTGACAGAAATCGTAAGCAAAATCTTGAGGATAATAAAATTAAATCAGTTCCAAATAGTTCTAAAAGAAAAACAGATGCAAAAGTTGAAGTAAAAATTGAAGTAGATGAAAGTGAGGACTACTCATATCTTGATGAGTTAGAAACATAATGACACAATTAGTTCAAAAGAAATTAAATGATATAGAATACGCAGACTCAAATCCTAAAGACCATGATTTAGGTGTTATTTATCAATCAATTAAAAGGTTTGGTTTTATAAATCCTCCATTGGTAAATAGTGCAACTGGTAAATTATTAGCAGGACATGGTAGGCTCGAAACACTTAAAATGATTAAACATGAGGGTCAATTTGTTCCAAAGTTTATTGAAGTTGATGATAATGGTGAATGGTTAGTTCCAGTTCTGGAATCAGCAGACTTAAAAGACGAGGGTGAAGCACAAGCATATCTTCTTGCCGATAACAGAATTACAGAAATTGGTGGGTGGCATACACTAGATTTAGTAGATAGCTTAAAAGATGTCATTGAAGCTACAGGTTCTCTTGATGGAATTGGGTATGAAATAGGCGATATTGAGGATTTATTAGAAGATTTAGAGCGTGAAGAGTTCAAAGTAAGAGATTATGGAGATGGC
>JAYOXJ010000475.1:0-2220 GCA_038152725.1 Rhodospirillaceae bacterium | reverse complement strand
CGAGTCGCAACCCGACAGGATCGACAGAGACACGAACACTTCGTTCAGGAGCTTGCGGTTCGGCAGGCCGAACGAAACGTTGGAGTGGCCACCGAAGATGTGAACTTCGGGATACATGCCGCGCAGCGTCTTGACCGCGTCGAGATAGTGACAGCCGAATTCCGGTCCCGCGCCGATCGGAAACACCAGCGGGTCCAGGAAGCGGTCCTCCATGGCGATAGATTCCTTGTCCATCATCTCCATGCAGGTGACCAGGTTGGCGACACGTTCCTTGTCGTCCTTCGGCATGCCGGCGTTGCCGCTGGCATTGGCGAACAAGAGCGCGTTGTGCTCCCGGGCCATCGGCACCAAGTCCTGGCGGCCATCCTCCAAGTTGAACGAGTTGATCGCCGGGCGGCCCTTGGAACCGTCGTGGGCCTTGAGGCCGGCATAGATGGTGGTCGAGTCGGACGAGTCGATGGCGACCACCTTGTCGGTGATCTGCTGCGCCGTTTCGACGGTCCACTTGATCCATTCGTGGCGCTCCTCGGGGTAGACCGACATTTCGTCGACGCAGAGGTCGATGATGTGCGCGCCATGCGCTTCCTGGTTCTTGATCGCCCAGGCGATGTAATTCATGTCCTTCTTGCGCAGCGCCTGGCCGATGTGCGGGATGTTGAAACTGTTTCGCTCGGCCGGGTCGGTCGGGATGATGTCGGTGCAATCCAGGAATTGCTTGTTGCCGTCGAGATCGATGTAACCGATGCCGATCTTGCCATCCATTTCAACAACGCGCGGGCTGTTCGCCTTGATCTTGCGCGTCGAGTTGAAGTTCTCGCCAATGACGATGAGGCTGTCAGATTTCATTTTCGCTGTTCCTGGTCAAAATACGTTTCAATTCATGCCGCCGGTCGGGCGGCCCTCGTAACCGAGGCGAGGTTTAAAGCATTTGGTCGAAATAGCTTTCATCTTATCGTCAGTTTTCTTTCCGCCGCCGACACCACCGCCCGGCAGGTCAATTCACCGGGGTCAGGCCGTAGAGGCCCGAGCGGGACATCTTGGGCAGCATGGCGCAGCTCTCCATCAAGGTGACGGGGATTTCCATGCCGTCGAATACCGAGAACAGCCGGCGCTGCTGTTCGAGCGGCCAATACACCGGCTCGCCGCCGACCTTGTACTGATAACCGGGACCGAGACGGCGGGTAAGGCGAACCCCCTCGCCGGCGACTCGCTTGTGCAAGTCCGTGACGAAGGCGCGTGTCGTCCATTCGATGCCGAGCCAGCCGGCGGTCTCCAGAAACAGTGCGTCGAGCGGTTCGAAACGACCGCCTTCCATGGTGTCGATGACCGCTTCGTCCAGCGCCCGCCCCACCGTAAGCACCACCGCGATGACGGTGCGTGCGCCATCCAGGATTTGTTCGAAGGCGATATCCTCGAATACGGTGCCGTCGACCAGGGTCAGGCGCTTGTCGTCGTAGTGCGCAACGTCGATGCGCCGAGCCATCGCCTGCGGGCGCATCAGAGCTTCGGCGCGCTTGGCGACGTCTTCCGCGGCCTTACGGATCACCGGACGCACCTTGTCGAGATCGCGATAACCATGGATGCGCAGCATTTTGATCGGATCGATGACGACCGGCCCGGGCGCGAAGGCCCAGGTCTGGCCGGGGTCAGTGACACCGCCGCGAGGCTCGGTTTTCATGGTCATAAGGTTGTGCATCCGCAGAAAATATCAAAAATATATTTTCTGTCAATTTGAACTGTTTCGACGCCGGTGCCGGCGGTGGCACCGCCGGCGGCAAAATATCCGACGGCCGATCTATTTAAGTGCAGCATCCCGGATTTCGATGAACTTGGACTCGATTTCGTCGGCCACCTGCTTGACCACGTCGGCGGCGGCGCCGTCGCGCTCCTCGGGCTTCGACTTGTTCCATTCTTCCAGATAGGCGTCGGTGCCGGCGAGCTTCCTGCGCATCGCGGCCTCGTCAATAAGAGCTTGAAATTTCTCACTTAACTGAATTTTCTTGGCGCCGCCTTCGTCGCGCGCCTCGACCATCGACGGGATTTCCTGCCAGCGAAGAATTTGGACCTTGGCCACAGTTCTCACTCCTTTGTCGTCACGTTCATTCAGCCATTCGCCAAGGGCGTCCGTGCACTATACAAAGTATCGCACATGATGTCCCGGCAGTTTGTCCCCGATGCTCGGGCGAGCGCGGCTCCGCGTCGGCGGCATCGGGCCATGCG
>JAYOXJ010000474.1:0-2224 GCA_038152725.1 Rhodospirillaceae bacterium | reverse complement strand
GATGTGCCCCGTGGCACAAAAACAGAGGGTCACGTTCCCAACATGACTTTACCGTTACTAGGCGTACTGGGCGGGCTCGTCGTGCTCGTTTGGAGCGCGGATCGTTTCGTCGACGGCGCCGCCGCAGCGGCCAACCATTTCGCGATTTCGCCCTTGCTGATCGGCATGGTCATCGTCGGCTTCGGCACCTCGGCACCGGAAATGGTGGTCTCCGCGATCGCGTCGTCGCAAGGCAATCCGGGTCTGGCGCTCGGCAACGCCTACGGCTCGAACATCGCCAACATCGGCCTGATTCTCGGCCTCACCGCCCTGATCTGCCCGATCGCGGTGCACTCCCAGATCATCCGCAAGGAACTGCCGATCCTGCTCGCCGTCACCGCGCTGACCGCCGTGCTGCTGTTCGACAACCAGCTACGCCGCTGGGATGCGTTCGCCCTGCTCGCCGTCTTCGCCGCCGTGATGGGCTGGAGCATCTACCAGAGCCTGCGTTCGCGCAGCGATGCCTTCGCCACCGAGATGGCGGACGAGATCGCCGACAAACCGGAAACCTACGTCATGCCGTTGTCGCGCGCCGTGCTGTGGATCGCCGTCGGCCTGCTGTTGCTGATCGGCAGTTCGCCGGTGATGGTCGGGGGCGCGGTCGAAATCGCCGAAGGTCTCGGTGTCAGCGATCTCCTGATCGGGCTCACCATCGTCGCCATCGGCACCTCGCTGCCGGAACTGGCGTCCCCCATCGTCGCGGCGCGCAAGGACGAACCCGACATCGCGCTCGGCAACGTCATCAGATCGAACCTGTTCAACACGCTGGTCGTTGTCGGCATCGCCGGCTCGATCGCGCCGATGGCCGTCGCCGCGGAAATCCTGCGCCGCGACGTGCTGATCGTCGCGTTGCTGAGCGTCGCGCTCTATTTCGTCTGCAAGGGGTCAAAGGCGCGCATCACGCGCACGCAGGGCGGCCTCTTGGTGGCATCCTATCTCGGCTATACCGCCTGGCTGATCTTCGGCGCGCTGCGCGGGTGAGCGGAGCCGGCTGGACTGCTTCTTGGCCTGCAGCTTTTCGGCACAAACGAGCTCGACGTAAACGCAAAGCAGCAATTGAAAAATTTCAAACTCGAATTCACAATTCCCGGAGAGGTTTTGAAACGGCATCGATAACTCTCGGGATGGAAAAATTACATGCTTCTGGGACTGGAAATCCAAACGTGGCTGGCATTAACGGGGGTGGCTGCCGTCATTTCGACCCTAGGCAGTTTGTTCGGCCTAGTTTTGAAAGAGGTCGTTTTCACTCGATCATTTGAGTCTTGGAAGCAGGAAAAGATACTTGAGAAAATTTACGAAAAATACCGCGACCCTATCATTTTAGCCGCCAGAGAGTTGTGCATTCGATTGCACAATATTCTAGAAGATTTCCCGCCTAGTTTCTTGACTTCGGAAGTTCTGCGGTCGTCGCCAACCAAACAAACCGACAATTCGACCGAAGATCCGTATTTTCGAAAGCACATGCTCACCAGTACGTCCTATCGAGTATGTGCATTCCTTGGATGGATCGAATTGTATCGCCAGGAACTGGTCTTCTTAGACAGCGGGCGCGCGGAGCACACCAGGGCACTGGAAAAATGTATCGATTCAATTCGTGGAGATTTTGCAGACGGTCAATTGAACACGGCCGACAATTGGGAGGAATGGACGGATAATCCGATTGCCCGTGAAGAGCTTCGCGCGATCGGAGAGGTGATGCTTGTGCGATCCGCAGACGGTTCAGGCATTATGGGTTATGCCCAATTTTGCGAACAATTGGAGACGCGCGAAAAGACAAGCTTCCAGCGATGGGTAGCAACCACCAACAACTTGCTGCTCGACTTGGAGGACGATGGTGCCGACTTTCGAAAGGTTCGCTCTCAACGTCTGGTCGGCCACCTCCTCGACCTACTTGAACTCCTCGATGATAAACCATTGGGGGATCACCTGATTGACCTTCGCAAGGCACATGTAGCCGACAGAACATCAAGCCCCGCGAAACCATCAACAAAGGCAACGGTGTGAATGAGGTGGACGGAATCGCAGCCCGAAGTCAAATCGGAAACGTAGACGATTCTTGAAGTCGTCCGGAATTGACGGACGGCCCGAGTCCTAGCCCTTCGCCTGAAGCTTCCTGGCGCAAACGAGTTCCACGCAGGCGCAGAACACCTCCATGGCGGTCTCGATATCCTTGACGCCCGGCATG
>JAYOXJ010000473.1:0-2224 GCA_038152725.1 Rhodospirillaceae bacterium | reverse complement strand
CGCCGACCTCGCCGCCGATGACGTCGTCGCCCTGGTAGGGCCGGAAGCGCGGCGTCCCTAGCGCGGCCACCAGTTTGGCAGCGAGCGGCCGGTCGCTGGAGGCCAGCGTCACCGCCGTCGGCAGGTCGCGCGCCACTTCGATGGCGAAGGTCGGGCCCGACAGCACGGCCATGGGCCGGCCCGGCAGCGCCGTCTCGGCGACCTCGTTCATCAGGGCGCCGGTGGCGATCTCGATGCCCTTGGCGCAGACGACGGTGGGCGTCTTGGCTGCCAGCACCGGCGCCAGGGCTTCGCAGGTGGCGCGCAGGAATTGCGCGGGCACCACCAGCAACAACGCATCGGCATCGGCGGCGGCGGCGATTTCGGTGGTCGCGGCGATCGCCGGATCCAGTTTCACGCCGGGCAGGAAGAGGGCGTTCTCGTGTGATGAATTGACGGCGGCGGCCACCTCGGGCTCGCGCGCCCAAAGCGTGACTTGGCGTCCGGCGCGCCGCACGACCTGGGCCAAAGCCGTGCCCCAGGCGCCGGCGCCGATGACGTTGATCCGATCCATGACTTGATTTGTAACCCTTCGCGGCGTCCACTCCAAGGCGCGGCTTGCAGGGAAAACGCATGAACGACCCGGCCATCGAGAGCTTCCGGCGGATCGTCGCCGCCTTCAAGGCGGGCGACTTCGCCGCCGCGCTCGCCGCCTGCAAGGACGCGCTGGCCGCCGACCCGGCCGATCCGCGCGTGTTGTTCCTGGCCGGCAGCGCCGCCAGGCGGCTCGGGCGCGTCGACGACTGGGTCGGCTTCTTCCGCCGCACGCTCGAACACGACCCCGCCAACGTCGAGGCGCATTACGAACTCGCCGTCGGGCTCCGCATCCAGGGCGACGCCGCCGCCGCCCGCGACCACTTCGCACGCGTCCTCGCACTCCAGCCCGGTCACGCGGCGGCGCGCTACCAGCTTGCCCAGTTCACCCGCTTCGCTGCCGGCGACCCGGCGATCGACGATCTCGCGGCCCGCCTGGCCGATGCCGACGCACCGGCCGACAAGGTCTGGCTCGGTTTCGCGCTGGCCAAAGCCCTGGAGGACGCGGGCGAGCACGCCGCCGCGTTCTTCGCGCTCGCCGCCGCAAACGCCTTGAAGCGCGCCGAAATCGATTACGACGTGGCTCGCGACGAAGCCTTCGCCAGCCGCATCGCCGGCAGCTTCACGCCGGAACTGACGGCGCGCCTTGCGCCGGTCGACCCGAACCTCGGCGCCGGCGAGGTTTTCGTCGTCGGCATGCCGCGCTCGGGCACCACGCTGGCAGAACAGATTCTCGCGGCACATCCGGACGTCGCCGGCATGGGCGAGGTGCTGGATCTGGAAGCGGCGGTAAACGCTTTCGCCCAGCGTCTCGCGCAGCCGTTTCCGGAATGCCTGGCCCTGGCGAGGCCGGACGACATGAAAGCACTCGGCGTCGACTATCTCGCGCGCATCGCATCGCACACACCCGGTGCCAAGTTTCGCGTCAACAAGACGCCGGCCAATTTCCTCTACGTCGGCGCCATCATGCTGGCGCTGCCGGCGGCCTGCATCGTGCATTGCCGGCGCGATCCCTTGGATACCTGCTTTTCGTGCTACGCCACGCTGTTCGAGGCCGCGCCTTGGTTCGCCTACGACTTGGGCGATCTCGCGCGCTACCACAACCTTTACAGCGCGACCATGGCGCATTGGCGTGCGCGCTTTCCCGGCCGCCTGCTCGAACTCGATTACGAAGCACTGATCGCCGACCAGGAAGCGGAGACGCGCCGGCTCATCGAATTCTGCGGCCTTTCCTGGGACGAAGCTTGTCTCGATTTCCACCGGGTGGCGCGCACGGTCGAGACGGCGTCGAACCTGCAGGTGCGCCGGCCGCTCTACAAGGGCTCGGTCGGCAGGGCCCGGCCTTTCGCGGCGGAACTGGCACCGCTCGCGAAAAAGCGTATGCCTTAACGCCGGCGAAGGCGGCTTTCGGCGCCCCAGGATCGAGCGGCCAGCGCGGCCTCGGCTTGAAGTCGAGCGTGTCGCTGTCGCCCCGCGCCAGGCGCTCCAGCCCGGCCCAGGCGACCATGGCGCCGTTGTCGGTGCAGAGCGCCAGCGGCGGCGCCGCGAACGAAATGCCGGCCGATTGCGCGAGCGCTTCGAGCCGCGCGCGCAGATGCTTGTTGGCGGCGACGCCGCCGGCGACGACCAGTGTCGGGGCGGCGCTCGGGCA
>JAYOXJ010000472.1:0-2230 GCA_038152725.1 Rhodospirillaceae bacterium | reverse complement strand
GCGGGCGACACGATCATGACGGGCGCGCTGGGTCCGATGGCGCCGGTAAAGAACGGCGACGTGATCGAGGTCCGGATTTCCGGGCTCGGTTCCGTCCGCGCCGTCTTCGCCGGGTAGGAGCGACATTCGATGGCAAAAACCAAGGTAGCGATCATCGGATCGGGCAATATCGGCACCGACCTGATGATCAAGATCATACGCAACTCGGAAATTCTCGAGATGGGCGCCCTGGTCGGCATCGATCCCGATTCCGACGGGCTTGCCCGCGCCGCCAGGATGGGCGTCGCGACAACCCATGAAGGGATCGACGGCCTCGTCAAGATGGACGTCTTCAAGGAAATCGAAATCCTGTTCGACGCCACCTCTGCCGGCGCGCACAAATATCACGACAAGATCGCGCGCGAGTACGGCAAGACCATGATCGACATGACCCCGGCGGCGATCGGTCCCTATGTGGTGCCGGTGGTGAATCTCGAAAAGCTGGTCGACGCGCCGAACATCAACATGGTCTCGTGCGGCGGACAGGCGACCATTCCGATGGTCGAAGCCGTCGGCAAGGTCGCCAAGGTGCATTACGCGGAAATCGTCGCCTCGATCTCTTCGAAGTCGGCCGGCCCCGGCACCCGCGCCAATATCGACGAATTCACAGAGACCACCGCCAAGGGGCTTGAGGAAGTCGGCGGAGCGGAACGCGGCAAGGCGATCATCGTTCTCAACCCGGCCGAACCGCCGGTGATGATGCGCAACACGGTCTACACGCTGAGCGACGATGCCGACACCGACAAGATCCGCGCAAGCATCGAAAAACAGGTTGCCGACATTCAATCCTACGTTCCTGGCTACCGGCTCAAGCAGGAAGTGCAATTCGAACGCATCGGCGACAATACCCCGCTGAAAATTCCCGGCTTCGGGGAATTCGTCGGGCTCAAGACATCGGTCTTCATCGAGGTCGAAGGCGCCGCGCATTACCTGCCGAACTATGCCGGCAACCTGGACATCATGACCTCCGCCGCGCTCGCCACCGCCGAGCGTCTGGTGCAACTGAGGAAGGCAGCCTGATCATGGACATGGATCCGAACCGCAAGCTCTACATTCAGGACACCACGCTGCGCGATGGCATGCACGCCATTCGCCACAGCTACACGCCGGAACAGGTAAGGGAAATTGCCGGCGCGCTCGACAAGGCGGGCGTTTCCGGCATCGAGGTCACCCATGGCGACGGGCTCGCCGGCACCTCGTTCAATTACGGATTCGGCACGCACACCGATCTCGAATGGATCGAAGCGGCCGCCAGCGTGGTCGAAAACGCTGTCCTTACGGTCCTTCTGCTGCCGGGCATCGGCACCGTCGAGGATTTGAAGAACGCCTACAACGCCGGCGCGCGGTCGGTCCGCGTCGCCACCCATTGCACCGAAGCCGATATCTCCAAGCAGCATATCGAGTGCGCGCGGGAACTCGGCATGGATGTCGCGTGCCTTCTGATGCTGGCGCACATGAACGAGCCCAAGCCGTTCGCCGAGCAGGCCAAGCTGATGGAAAGCTATGGCGCGCACTGCATCTACGTCACCGACAGCGCCGGCGCTCTGCTGCTTGACGGGGTCGCCGACCGGTTCAAGGCGATGAACGACATACTCGATCCGAAGACCCAGACCGGCATGCACGCCCATAACAATCTCGGGCTCGGCGTCGCATTCAATCTCGTCGCCATCGAACATGGCGCAAGCCGGATCGACGGTTCGCTCGCCGGCATGGGCGCGGGCGCAGGCAACGCGCCGCTCGAAGTCTTTATCGCGGTGGCCGACCGGATGGGCCTCAATCACGGCTGCGACGTGTTCGGGCTGATGGATGTCGCCGAAGATGTCGTCCGGCCGCTGCAGGACCGTCCCGTCCGCATCGACCGCGAGACGCTGTCGATCGGTTACGCCGGCGTCTATTCGAGCTTCCTGCGCCACGCAGAGAACGCGTCGAAACTTTACGGCATCGACACGCGCGACATTCTGGTTGAACTCGGCCGGCGGCGCATGGTGGGCGGTCAGGAAGACATGATCGTCGACGTGGCGCTCGATCTCGCCAAGGCGCGCAAATCCGAAGAGGCAGGAGCCTGATCCCATGACCGACATCAACAAACTCGCACAGGTCGTCGACGACGCGGCCCGCAATGCCAAAGCAATTCCGCAGATCAGCGACAAGACCCCGATCACGGTCGAGGAAGGCTACGCCATCCAGGCCG
>JAYOXJ010000471.1:0-2232 GCA_038152725.1 Rhodospirillaceae bacterium | reverse complement strand
ACCTTGGGCTGCGAACACCTCCACGAGGCGCTTGTAGTCGATGTCGAAGTCGAGCGCGCGCGCGGCGGCGTAAAGGTTCGAGCCATCAATGAATAACGCAATGCGTTCCTGGGGATAGAAGGGCATGTCAAAAGTTCCTTTGGTCTATCGGTCGTCGTTGAAATAACTTCCGCCAGTTGAAAATTGTCGCTTCCGGCGACTGGCGAATTGCCGGAATGTCGGGTAATCGTGCGTGCCGAAGGGCGGATCGAAATGGAATTGGTCGTGCCGGCGAAAATTTCCGGCCTCGGACGCGACGCAACCAATATATCAAATAGCCAGCCCCCAGCTACATAACAAGTACTTGATCGCCATGGAAATTTCGCCGCCGCATTTGATTATCGCCCTGGGCGCCAACCTGGCCGGCCGCTTCGGCCCGCCGCGCGCGGCCCTCGGTGCCGCGCTGGAACGGCTGGAAGCTGCCGGTGTTGCGGTCACCGGTCGCTCGCCCTGGTACGAGACAGCGCCGGTCCCGGTCTCCGACCAGCCCTGGTACGTCAATGGCGTCGCCACCGTGGCGACCGGCCTCGGCCCCGAGGCGCTGCTGGCGCTGATGCTGGAAACCGAACTGGAGATGGGAAGGGAACGATCGGTCCAGAACGCCGCCAGGGTCGTCGACCTCGATCTGCTCGCTTATGGCGACATGGTGCGAAAGCCACCGGCGGCGGCCCCGGAACTGCCGCATCCCAGGCTCGCCGAGCGCGCCTTCGTGGTGCTGCCACTCGCCGATCTGTTGCCCGGCTGGCGACATCCGGAAAGCGGCCTCAGCCCCCGGGAAATGGTGCAGGCACTCCCGGGCGGGCAGCAAATCCGCCCGCTCGCCGACGCCGACGGCCTCTACGGCACGGAATGGCTGAGAATCTAGCGCCGGACGGCCAACTCAAGCTGCTTGCGTCCCCGGCCAAGGGGACCTATATAAGCCTTTCAATTGCTAGCGTTTTTTCGGAGGATTTCCATGGCCCGTGTCACCGTCGAGGATTGCGTCGACAAGATCCCGAACCGGTTCGACCTGGTGATGATGGCGGCGCAGCGTGCCCGCAACATCTCGGCCGGCGCCCAGCTGACCGTCGATCGCGACAACGACAAGAACCCGGTGGTTGCGTTGCGCGAAATCGCCGACGAAACCGTTCCGCTCGAAGAACTCGAAGAAGGCCTGGTCAAGAGCCTGCAGGCTTTCGTCGAAATGGACGAGCCCGAGGAAGAGGAAATGGACGTACTGGCCATCCAGCGCGACATGTCCGGCGAGGGCCCGGTGGCGGCGCTCGAGAGCGCGGCCAACGGCGACTTCGACTACGATGAAGACGACGCCGGCGACGTCATGGAAGCGATGGACGACGACGAGTCGTCCGACCGGGATTAATTGATGGGTGGGCGCGCTCCCGTTCGAGCATCCAGCGCCCGCCGCGCCCATTCCATTACCCGAAAGTCAGCACGCCTCCCGCGAAACGGAGCAGGGGGTGAGCGGTGATTCGCCAATTCGAACTGGTCGAACGCATCCAGGCCTACGATCCCTCCGCCAGTGAGGAGATGATCAACCGCGCATACGTGTTCGCCATGAAGGCGCACGGCTCACAGAAACGCGCCTCGGGCGATCCGTACTTCTCGCATCCGCTCGAAGTGGCCGGCATCCTGACCCACTACAAGCTCGATACCGACACCATCATCACCGCGCTGCTGCACGACACCATCGAGGACACCGAAATCTCGCTCGAAGACGTCGAGGCGTCGTTCGGCAAATCGGTGGCGCGGCTGGTCGACGGCGTCACCAAGCTGACCCGCATCGAGTTCCAGTCCGACCAGGCCAAGCAGGCGGAGAACTTCCGCAAGTTCGTGCTCGCCATGTCGGACGACATCCGCGTGCTGCTGGTCAAGCTCGCCGACCGGCTGCACAACATGCGCACGCTCCACTACATCAAGCGGCCGGAAAAGCGCCAGCGCATCGCGCGCGAAACCATGGACATCTACGCGCCCTTGGCCGAACGCATCGGCATGCAGGAGATGAAGCAGGAGCTCGAGGATCTGGCCTTTGCCGAGCTCAATCCGGACGGTCGCCAGTCGATCCTCAACCGCCTCGAATTCCTGCGCTCCAAGGGCGAGGACCTGATCGGACGCATCATCGACGAACTGCGCCAGTTGCTCGAGATCCACAAGATCAACGCCGACATCAGCGGCCGCGAGAAGACGCCGTATTCG
>JAYOXJ010000470.1:0-2244 GCA_038152725.1 Rhodospirillaceae bacterium | reverse complement strand
CAGATTTAAATTGACGAGACGGTCTTTTACAGGAGACCGGTCGACGGTTCAAATCTTTAGAAACAACTTATTCCAAAAATGTATCTGCCCCGATGCCGCTATCAGCGCAAGAGGTATCTAGAAGCATGCCTTGAGTGCTCGAAATTCGTGAGACCACATCTTCAAAAGAGATAGCGTGTGTTTTGTGGTAAGTGTTTAAACGAGGCTGGCCTTGTATCTTTGAAGAAGATTGGATATCCGAAATTAGTTAGTTTTAGGTCTAATATCATACTGAGAATCCATTCGCCTCTAAGAGTTTTCATTGCCGCTGCGGCATTGTTATTGGCGCTGGCGCCTTCATCCTTTGCAGGCACAGTGGCAGTGCCCTTTAATCTTGGTTTTGTAGGTGACGCTGGGTCTAATGCCCAGCAAGCAAATAATATTACGCTTCTGTCCTCTATGGGCGTTTCACGCATAATTTTTTCACAAAGCTCTGACAGTGGTCAGTTCCAGCTTCAAGGCAACGACATCCCTGGAACGCTAAGGCTTATAACTTCCTCAGGCGCTGTTGATGTTCCGGGAGACATTGTTTGGCGTTGGCGACTGGCGTCGGGGGGAGAGCCCTACTCTCTGGGTTTTATCCCTGATGCGAATGTTTCCAAAAGTTGGACACACAGTGGTTCAACATACACCATTACCGGATTGGCATCCGACGGCTCGTTTAAAACCATTGCTGACGATGGTGTTGCAACCTCAAATATCGGAATTGCCGTTATCGATGCCATATTTAATGTTGTGAATGGAAACAATGTTTCCGGAAATGCGGCAGCGTCTAATGTTCTCGACTCACTGAACACGTATTTATCTACATCGGGCAGCAGTGCACCCTCCGGCCCTGTATCCGTTGTTAGTCAAACAACTAACGATAGCACGCCAACCGTTACCGGTAGTGTAACCCTTCAGTCAGGAGAGCGCCTCGAAGTCACTATAAACGGGGTCACATACACAACATCAAATGGGTTGACGGTATCTGGCACAACTTGGTCAGTGACATTGCCGTCTACCAGTGATGGCACCTACAACGTCGACGCGGAGATCCTGAATGATGATGGCTTCGTGCTTTCTGATAGTACGTCGTCGGAACTAATAGTCGATACAGTCGGTGCAACCATCACCGGTCCAGGCTCCTCGACGGGAGCCACGGCATCTCTTTCAGTCGATGAAGAACAGACGTCAGTATTTACATTCACCGCAAGTGAGACGGTCACCTGGAGCATTACGGGAGGTGCTGACTCAGCTTTCTTTGTGGTGAACAGCTCTACTGGCGTAGTAACCTTCTCATCCGCTCCAGATTATGAAGACCCCGGTGATAGTAACACCGATAATGACTATGTGTTTGAAATCACCGCCACGGACAGTTTAGGGAATACAACTGTTCAAACAGTCACCGTTACTGTTTTAGATGTCACTGGCAGTATAGCGGGTACTGTTACCAATGCACGAACTGGAGCAGTGATTTCTGGTGTAACAGTAAAACTTTACAATAGCTCCAACACCTTATTAGCCACTACAACCACTGACGCGAACGGCGACTACGAATTCTCTGGACGATCGGCAGGAACTTACATCGTAGAGTTCAGGCCTACAACGAAGGCAGCTAAAGGGCGAAGTGATCGTGGCCAAGTGAACGGCAGATACGTTGAGTCAATCACCATATCAGGGGAGGAGGACTTAACGGATGTAGATGGCATCCTGATCGACCCTTCAGGTGTTGTCTACGACTCGGATACTCGTTCGCCTGTCGAAAATGCAGTTGTTCAATTGTTTGTGCTCCCAGACAGCGGTGGCAGCAGGAGAGAGGTTTTAGATAGCGAGTTAGATCAGTCGTTGGGCGGTGTCAGTGGACAAACGACTGGTTCTGACGGTTTATATAATTTCATTTTAAATGGATCAGCTCCATCAGGTGTTTATGACATTGTTGTAACGCCACCTGCGACCCACACTTTTGAAAGTTCCGAAATCACCAAAAGCTCTGGACCATATACACCAGCGCTCGGTGGTGGTGTAGAGACAATACAATCTCAGAGCACTGCACCATCTGCGGGAGAAGCTACCACTTACTATTTGAGTTTTGACTTTACCATTACCGCGACCTCGTCAACTTCATCAAATGGTGTGATTAACAACCACATACCGGTAGACCCAATAAATCCTCAGCTCACCGTTACGAAGACGGCCAACACGAGCGGATTTAGTAGTCCCGTC
>JAYOXJ010000469.1:0-2254 GCA_038152725.1 Rhodospirillaceae bacterium | reverse complement strand
GCGCCGACGGATCGTAACCTTGGGCGAGATCGCCGGGCAGCTTGTCACGAATGCCTAGGTCTTGCAGCGCCGCCTCCAGGCGTGCCAACCCGTCCGCATCTAGGCCGTAGGGCCTGGCGAACAGATGGAAATCGGCGAAGACGGTGGCGAACAGCTCGCGGTAGGCCTGCGGCGCCTGAGTTGGCAGGACGCGGCCATCAAGGGCTAGGTGGCCGCGTTCGGGGGGATAAAGGCCGGTCAGCAGGCGCAGCGCGGTGGTCTTGCCCGAGCCGTTGGCGCCGGTGATAAACACCACCCGGCCTGGGGCGAGGCTCAGATCGAGCCCGCGGACGGCAAAACCGGGGCCGTCATGGGGCGAGGCCTTGTGCGTATAGTGCAACCCCGTCGCTTCTATGGCGGCAAAGCCACCGATCGTGCGCGGCGGGGTGGCTTCCTGTTGCCCGCGCGCCTCGATCTCCCGCTCGAACTCCCGGATGCCGCCGAGCACGAAGCGCGCCGTCGCTAGTTGCTGTATGGCATTGGCAACGCCGCCAATCGGGCCCAGCAGGAAAATCACCGCGGTGACGATGCGCGAGATGCCGCTCTCCCCATGGCTCGAAAGCAACGGCAGCAGGAACACCATGCCGGCGGCAAGCATGTAAGAAGCGGAATTAACGGAAACGAATAGCTCGCTGACGATCGAACCGGCCTCGATACGGTGATCACGGGTCTCGCGCGAGCGGGCCACGAAGTCATCCCGCACCGCCGCGCTTTTGCCGGCGTTGAGACGCAGCTCTTTGAATCCGTCGACGATGTCTTCTGACAGCCGCGCCAGACCGGCATCGGCCCTGTCGGCCGCCTCCATCGTCGCCTGCAGGCGCCCGGAGGTGGCGAGATAGCCGACAATCAAGAGGCCGGCGACGAGAAGGGTCAAGAACCCCGCTATCGCCGACAGGTAGAAAAGGTAGACGAGCATGAAGACTGCTAAAATCAGTGATTCTACACCCCAGACCAACGGCATCACTGTCTGCGAAAGAACCTCGTAGTGACGGGCCATGCCATCTATCAGGCGGCCCCGGGTCATCGCCTCGACCTCGCGCAGGGAAAGCCCCATCAGCTTGTCGGCGATTCCCGCACGCGTGCCCTCGAGCGCCTGTTCGATCGACCGGCAGGCACGATCCATCAACACCCGTTGGCTCAGGCGGTAGACCACCAGAATGGCAATGAAGGCCAAAGCCATAGGTACCGAATAGTCCCGCGATTCCGTGAGCCTCGCCTCGGCGTTCAATATCAACAGGATCGCTGTGCCGCAGACCGCAGCCAGCACTGCGACCGCCAGCAGACGGCCTATCGAGGAGGATCCAGCACGGCACCAACGCAAACGGCTGCGCCATTCCGACGGAGCAAACCTCAGCCGCTCCAGTAGGCCGAGAAGACTGAAGCCGAGGGCCACCTCCCCGGGTTCGCTGGCGGGCTCGCGAGTCCCAGCGTCAGGATCGCTTGACATGAATAATCTACCGCTACCCCGCTCGATATGCCCGGTTTGCACGCTAGAGCAAGGTCTATCGCTATATTGACGAGCGCTTTGGCAAGTTGATCAGGAGGGCCAATCCCATCAACAGGGGACTAAGCAAGAGGGACAGCACAAAATAGCCGGCAAAGCCGATACTACGCCCGCGGCCGAGATAGCCGACCAGCAGGCTAAGGGCAACATGCAGGATGACAAAACCCAGAGTCGTCAAGCGGTGCCCCCGGCCGCCTGCCGGCCCGAAGCCTTGCTGAACTCGGCCTTAAGGTCTCGCTTGACCGCCTCGGCACTGAAGCTATTAAGCGTGCCGCCAGCTTCGTAATGCCGCACGAAAATCTTACCGATGGCGAACGTTGCAGCCGCTCCTAGAGCGGACAGCGAGGCCATGCCGACGACCCAGCCCCAGCCCGGCACCAGCTTCGAGCCCGAGCCCACCAGCGCCCCAGCAGCACCCCCAGGCAGCAGCGTGCCCAACAGCACCGAGACAAGGCCGCGCGCTACCTCGCCACTCGCCGGCTGATCGTAGAGCCGGCTCAGATCGACGATCATCTTCGCCTGCACGCCACCCAGCGCAATCAGATCGATCACGGGCACTGGTATTGCCGCCGACGCCCCCGACCAGCGCGCCGCAGAGGAAATGATCCGCGAAGCCGCCTCCAGCCGTTCCGCAGCGAGATCAGCGTCAACTTCATTTGGTTCCTGTTTGGGCATCTAAGCCTCCTACGTTATCAATGCTCATCTTAAGGT
>JAYOXJ010000468.1:0-2267 GCA_038152725.1 Rhodospirillaceae bacterium | reverse complement strand
AACGGATATCCGGCATGCCCATGGCGCCGAGCAGGATCGCGTCGGCCTCGGACGCGCGCTTCATCGCCTCCTCGGGCAGCGCGGTGCCGGTCTCCACGAAATGCGCGGCACCGGCCTTCTCGTGGCCGAAGCTGAGCGCGAAGCCGCCGATCTCGGATTCCAACTGCTTCAGGATGCCGATGGTCGGATCGATCACCTCCGAACCAATACCGTCGCCGGGCAGGACGCTGATCTGAAGCGCGGCGTTGGCGCTCATTTAAGCACCGTGCCCTGCACCAGCTCCCAGGTCTTGACTACCTTGGCCTCCAGCATCGGCGCCACCTCGGCATCAAAGGCCTTGAAGTGGGCCATGGCGAGATGCGCGTCGAAGGCGGCGCGGTCGTCATAGACCTCATAGAGAAAGCAGGCGCCCGGATTGTCCTTGGCGAAGCAGACATCGAACTGCCGGCAACCCGGCTCGTCCTCGAGACTGGCTTTGGCGTTCTTCAGCATCGCCGGCCGGAACGCGGCGACGGAGCCGGGTTTCACGGTGAATTCAACGGTGACGACGTACATGGGCGCGGCCTTTCCGGCGATTGACGTGACGGCGGATTTGATAAGCGCAAGCGCGGGCACGGGCAAGAGCGTCGGTGGATTTGGTCTATCTTCGTCAAAACACCGTTTCCTCGGCGCCGTCTTGCGCGCCGTGGCGCGGGCCACTAAGTGTGTGCGGATTTTTTGCTCTTGCCCCCTGGAGACACCATGGCCACTCCCAAGATTCTGGTTTTCGCCGGCAGCGCCCGCTCGGCTTCGTTCAACAAGAAACTCGCCCGCATCGCCGCCGGCATGGCGAAGGACGCCGGCGCGGATGTGACCCTGCTCGACCTCGCCGACCATCGCCTGCAGATGTATGACGGCGATGTCGAGGCCGGCTCGGGCGTGCCCGAGGATGCCCGGGCACTGCGCAAGATCTTCCTTGCCCATGACGCGCTGATCATCGCCTCGCCGGAATACAACAGCTCGATCGCACCGCTGCTGAAGAACACGCTGGACTGGATCTCGCGTCCGGACGGCGACGACGCGATGGTCGCCGCCTATCGCGGCAAGGTCGCCGGCATCATGTCGGCGGCGCCGGGCGCGCTCGGCGGTCTGCGCGGCCTGGTGCATCTGCGTTCGATCCTGGGTAACATCGGGGTGACCATGGTGCCCCAGCAGGTCGCCATCAGCAGCGCCGCGTCCGCCTTTAACGAGGACGGCTCGCTCGCCAATGAAGCGCATGTCGGCCAGGTCAAGGCGGTCGTCGACGCGGTGGTCCGCACCGCCGGCGCGCTGAAGGGCTGAACATCCCGGAGGATATCATGCCGCGTCCCGTCGTCTTCGAACCCGCCATCGCCGAGGAATTCCTGCGCTATGCGGGGATGGTGGCGCGGCGCGGCTATATCCACAACACGCTGGGCAACATGGCGGTCCGGGCCCCGCATCCCGACTATGAACACGGCGTCGCCTATACCAAGCATGCCGAGATCTCGCTGGAGGAGATGGGCCGCGAGAACCTGGTGATCACCGACATTCCGACCAGCCGGCTCCTGCATGGCGAGCGGATCACCAGCGTCGGCCACAATCTCAACCGCGAGATCCTGCGCCTGCGCCCGGACATCAATGCCGTCATTCATGTGCATGACGACGCCACCATCGCCTTCTTCGCCAGCGGTGGCTTCACCGAGGTCGGCGTGCTGTCGCTGGACATGCCCTTCATCCTCGGCAAGTGGCCCTACTATGTGGATGCCCATATGGATGTGGAGGACGATGTCGGGCCGGTGGCCGGCTTCATCCAGGACACCAACACCGTGGTGCTGCTGGGCCATGGCGTCACCTCACTGGGGCGCACCCTGTCCGAGGCCTATCACCGGCTGAACTCGTTTACCTCGGAGATCCGGCGCAACATCCAGGCCGAACAGCTCGCCGCGATCAAGGGCACCCGTCCGCTCTACCGCTCCCGCGCGGAGATCGAGGAGATGCACCGCCTGGCCGAGCGGATCATCTATCCCGATCGGGCGGAAGGGGTGATGGCGGCGGATTAGCGCCGGAAAGAATTCAAGGCGCGGGCACCGCCATCACCGGTCCCTCAATCGGCGGCGAAGCAGTAGAAATAGCCGTTGCCGCCGGTGCTCTTCAGATTGTCCTGGCTGCAGCCGCGCGAGTTATGCGCCGCGTTCCAGGACGTGTTGCCGCCGCCGTGCCGGTCGTGATGGCCGACGGTGGCGCTGCCCTTGTCGTTGCTAGTCCAG
>JAYOXJ010000467.1:335-2271 GCA_038152725.1 Rhodospirillaceae bacterium | reverse complement strand
AGTGCACTTGACCGTGGCGAGCGCGGGGCTTTATCCTCGCACTAATATATCACACGAACATCACGCCAGGGCCGCGGCAGCCGGGGCGTCAACGGGGAGGACATCGCCGTGAGCGAAGAAGCGCGCAAGAAACGCACGATTACCGAAATCCGCGACTCCAAGACCACCGGCGAGAAGATGGTCTACATGTCGGTACCCGACTACACTTCGGCCCAGTGGGCGGAGATGGCCGGCGTCGACGTCGCCGTGGTCGGCGACAGCTTGGCGATGATCGCGCACGGCCACCCCAACACCATCCCCGCCACCATGGACATGATGGTGCTGCACAGCCAGGCGGTCCGGCGCGGTGCGCCCAACACCTTCGTGTTGGGCTGCATGCCCTACCAAAGCTACCATACGGTCGAAAAGGCGCTCGCCAACGCGACGCGGTTCATGCAGGACGCCGGCTCGGATGCGGTCAAGCCGCAGGGCGGCAAGAGCCAGGCGCATATCCTGAAGGCGCTGGTCGATGCCGGCATTCCGACGGCGTCGCACATCGGCCTCACGCCACACACGGTCGCCATGTTCGGCGGCTTCAAGATCCAGGGCCGCACGCCGGAAGCGGCAATGAAGATCCTGGAGGACGCCTTCGCCATCCAGGACGCCGGCTGCTTCATGCTGGAGTTCGAGGCGGTGCCCGGCCGGATCGCCAAGCTGATCTCCGAACAGCTCGAGATTCCGACCATCGGCATCGGCGCCGGCGTCGGCACCGACGGCCAGATCCTGCTCGGCTACGACTTGCTCGGCGTGTTCACCGACTTCAAGCCCAAGTTCACCAAACGCTACGCCAAGTTGACCGAGGTCGCGGTCGCCGGCATCCGCGAATACGTCGCCGAAGTGAAGGGCGGCAAGTTCCCCGACGACGACCACACTTATGGCGTCGACGACAAGGTGTTTGAGGAATTCGCCACTTTGGTGGAGCGGCGAAAACAGATATAACAACGCCGGACCGCAACCCAAGTACGGAGATGTTATGGCCCTTGCCACTGCCGGCAATCGTCGCGACACGGAAAAGCCCGTCAGCCTGACCGACAAGGCCTATCGCGAGCTCGAGGAACTGATCGTCACCTTGAGTCTCAAGCCGGGCGAAGTGCTGTCGGAGACGGCGCTGTCCGAACAACTCGGCATCGGCCGCACGCCGATCCGCGAAGCCCTGCAGCGTCTCGCGCGCGAGGGCCTGATCGTGATCCTGCCACGCAAGGGCATCCTGGTTTCCGACATCAATCCGGGCAAGCAGCTGCTGGTCCTTGAGGTGCGCCGCGAGATCGAGCGTTTGATGGCGCGCACCGCCGCCATCCGCCGCGACGAGGTGGAACGCGACAAGTTCCTGGAAATCGCCGACGGCATGGAGCGCGCCGCGCGCGACAATGACGACATCGCCTTCATGCGTTACGACAACGCCTTCAACCAGCACCTCTCCGCCGCCGCCCACAACGAGTACGCGGTGCGCGCCATCGGACTGATGAACGGGCTCTCGCGCCGGTTCTGGTACGTGCATTACCGGAAGGCCGCCGACATGCCGTTCTGCGCGCGCCTGCATGCTGCGGTCGCCCGCAAAATCGCCGAGGGCGATCCGGACGGCGCCGCCGACGCCGCCGACCGGCTGGTCGATTACGTCGAGACCTTCACCCGCGGCACCGTCGGTTCCGACCCGGCGCGCTGAGGGCGCTCGCTTGCCGCTCACCATCGAGATCGTCGCGGCGGCGCTGATGGGCGCCGGGCTGACGCCGCGCGGTGCCTTCCATCCGGATGCCGCAGATGGTGTCCCGGAGGTGGTGCCCGGCCGCCCGGCGGCGACGCTGGTGCTCGCCGGCAACGCCGGACCGGCGATGTGGCGGGCCTTCGCCGCCGAGCGCGACCCGGATGGCGTGCCAGCCAAGGTTTCAGCGCAAATCTC
>JAYOXJ010000467.1:0-325 GCA_038152725.1 Rhodospirillaceae bacterium | reverse complement strand
GTCCAAGGCCAAGCTCGGTCCGCTCGCGGCGAAACTCGGTGGACGCGCGCTCTATCCGTTCGAGCCGCCCTATCTGCCGTTCCAGCGCTGGGCGACGCGGGCGGAAGCCTGCCGTCCGTCGCCGCTCGGCATGTTCATCCATCCCGACTACGGGCTCTGGCATGGTTACCGGGGTGCGGTCGTGCTGGCCGAAAAACTGGTGCTGCCGCCGGCCGATGCGCGGCCGGCGCCTTGCGACACATGCGAAGAAAAACCCTGTCTCTCGACCTGCCCGGTCGGTGCCTTCACCCATAAGGGCTACGACGTGCCCGCCTGTGCCGCGCAT
>JAYOXJ010000466.1:0-2294 GCA_038152725.1 Rhodospirillaceae bacterium | reverse complement strand
GCTCGGACGCGCGGCGCCTGCCGCGGCACCGGGCCCGATGGCTTCCGCAGCACCGATCGGCGCCGACACCGGCGCGCGCGCCGTCGCCGCCTATGCCGGCGAGGACGCCAACGTGATGTCGCGCTTCTCGACGCTGAAGGCGCTGCGCGACCAAGGACTGATCACCGCCGATGAATACGCGCGCCGACGCCAGACCAATATCGGCGCCTTGTTGCCGCTGACCTCGCCGCCGCCTGCGGCCGGCCTCAGCCGCTCGGTGCCGACCAGCGAACAGATCGCCGGCCGGCTCCGCGCCATTGGCCGCGCGCTCGAAATGCGCGCCATCTCGGTCGGCCAGCATTCGGCCGAGCGCAACATGATCCTCGACGCCTTGATGCCGGCGGCGCCCGTCGTCGTCGACAATCCGGCGGTGCCGCCGAAAGGCCTGATGGAGGCGGCGGACTCGGTGCGCCGGCTCGAGAAGCTGAAGGACGTCGGCTACATTTCGGGCGACGAATACGTCCGCGAGCGCCAGGCCATCGAGCTCTCCATGCGACCGGCGCCGATGGCGGCCAATGCCATGCCGGCGAAGCCGGTCACGCCCGGAGAGCCGGCTAAGCTCGAGAAGGACGCGGCCAAGCCGTCCGGCCCGCAGCCGGCGGTGCATCTCGCCAGCTACCGTTCCATGGCGCAGGCCGAGCGCGGCTGGACCCAGATCAAGCGTGCGCATTCCGCCATCGTCGGCAGCCTGAAGCACGAGGTCTCCAAGGTGAATCTGGGCAAGAAGGGCGTCTACTACCGGCTCAAGGTCGGTCCCTTCCAGGACTCGGCCGAGGCCAAGGACGCCTGCGCCAAGCTCAAGCGTCGCCGCCAATTCTGCGAACCGAGCATGATGGATAACGGCTGAACGCCCTCATCGCCATTGTCGATCTCGTCGCCGTCGGCGTCTTTGCCGCGAGCGGCGCGCTCACCGCCAGCCGAAAGCAGATGGACCTGATCGGCTTCGGCCTGATGGCCAGCCTCACCGGGATCGGCGGCGGTACGCTCCGTGACCTGCTGCTCGGCCGGGCGGTATTCTGGACCGCCGACCCGAAGCCCTTGATCGTTTGCCTCGCCGTCGCGCTAGCACTGTTCTTCTCCGCCCACGTGTTCGATCGCCGCTACCGGGTGCTGCTCTGGGCCGACGGCGTCGGTCTCGCCATGTACGGCGTCATGGGTGCCGAACTGGCGCGTCAGTCGGGTGCCGGCATCCTCGTCGCCGTGGTCATGGGGATGATGACCGCGACCTTCGGCGGGCTGATCCGCGATGTCGTCTGCAACGAGACGCCCTTGATCCTGAGAAAAGAGGTCTACGCCACCTGCGCCGTATTGGCGGCCGCGACGCATGCCCTGCTCGCCGCCGCCGGCGTGCCGCCGGAGGCGGCGGCCGGAGCCGGGTTCGCGCTCGGTTTCGGGCTCCGCGCGCTCGGCATCGTCAAGGGCCTGTCACTGCCGGTCTACCAGGCGCGAGCGGGGCGGGAGTATTAAGTGGACGTGCCGGGGCGCCGGATCGTGTGCTGACTTCCGCGGTCTGACGCCAATTGCCGGTTCAATCGGTTTCCTGTAGCACCTTTTGTGTCATGCCGTGCAAGGTGTTGATCAGTTTCATTCCGAACTCGCCGCCATCGCCTTTGATGCCGCGTTTGGCTACCAATCCCATACCCTCGATGAAAAAGCCGACGACCTGAAGACGCCGCCCCGTCATCTGCACGCGACGTTCCAGAAAACGACAGAGGTCGTTGCCGACGACGGTGATCAAGTTGTAATCGAACGTCCCGGCCTGGCCCTTCAAATCGTGGACGAGACGGAACAGCGCGTTGCGCAGTTCCTCGTCTTCCGGAGTTTCCTTCACGGCCTTGTACGCCGCCTCGATCTTCTCGAGTTCCTCGGGCAGCCGTGCCTCGAACTCCTTTGCGAGCTCCAGGATGACGTTATCCGCGGCGGCAAAATCGAAGCCGCTCTCCGGTCCCGCTTTCACTTTGGCGAGCAAGGGGTTCGGGATATCGGCTTTCTGCACATTCCTTTGTTCGGCCATAAAGCACCAGGTTCGGCTTTGGGGTCAGTCACCTGACAATCCAGCTCTGCAAATTCCGGTTTGAATTTTGCATCCGTAGCCGAGCCAGCTTCGATTATCTTCCAGGTCACTCGTGGGGGGTCTGCTCGTCGCGGCCAGAGGCCAAGGGCGGTATGGTCGATTTTCGCCGAGCCCACGCGCTTCGGCGAAAATTCCGGCAACGCCGCAAGCCCGTCCACCGTTGCTGCTGCTGGAGAAAATG
>JAYOXJ010000465.1:1404-2297 GCA_038152725.1 Rhodospirillaceae bacterium | reverse complement strand
CTTATCAGCGGCTCTGCGATAGGAGAGATCTCTCAGCAGTTGGCTCTCTTGCTTAATACATCAGGCTCGACAGGAGACACTAAGGCCGTAAGATTATCGTGTCGGAATCTAGAGAGTGTATCCGCCAGCATTGTTGAGTATTTACAGATACAGCGTGACGATACGCTTGCGTCCTCTCTTCCGTTCTACTACTCGTATGGGCTTTCCGTATTACATGCCGCAGTTCAATCGAGGGCAACATTGTCTCTGGGCCCTTTTTCTCTTCTTAATAAAGACTATTGGGCATCCCTTGATGCTGATGAGGTATCGGTTTTTTCAGCCGTACCTGCAATGTTGGCGAATATGATTGGGCTAGGAATTGATGAGATTTTACCTAGATCGCTTCGGGCACTAACCGTGGCTGGAGGCAAGTTAAATAATGATCTAACCGCTAAGTATTTAGAAATCGCGGAGGCGAAAAATTTTTCGTTTTTTTCGATGTACGGTGCCACTGAGGCCGCTCCGAGAATGAGTTATGTGCCGCCAATACAAGCAAAAGATAAACTTGGGTCAGCGGGTATTCCTATTCCAGGTGGCGAATTTAGGATCCGACCCTTGGACGACAACCCGGCGCTAGAGGGAGAGATTGTGTATCTTGGCCCCAACGTCGCACTGGGATATGCCGAGTCCAGAGAGGAGTTAAATCGTGGTGACGATTTTTTGGGGCAACTTTTCACGGGAGATCTGGGTCATCTTGATTCAGATGGGTTTCTTTACATCACGGGTAGACTCAAGCGAATCTCCAAGCAACAAGGGATCCGTTTGAATTTAGATCATATTGAAAATGTGCTGGCTGAAAATTCAGTCGATAGCATGGTGGTTGATATAGATGATCGGTTGACCGTAGTTACGAC
>JAYOXJ010000465.1:0-1394 GCA_038152725.1 Rhodospirillaceae bacterium | reverse complement strand
CCCTGACCTTAAGGGATGCAATCAGATGAGCGACTGCAATCCGATAAACACGCAAGATTTAATCTCACTACATCAATATCATTTAAACCACTGTCCTACTTATTCAGACATCATTGATGCAATTTATCCATCCTGGAAGCCCCCTAAACATCTGGCTGAAATTCCACCGTTACCTGTCCGATTTTTCAAAGAATTTGCGTTAGAAACACGAACAGATAAACAAGAATTAAAAGTCATGGTGTCTTCAGGAACATCTGGCCTCAAATCTAGAATTTTTTTGAGCCGAGAAAATTCCATCCTTCAGCAGAAGGCACTATTGGATTTAGGGAAGCAGGTTTTAGGGTCCCAGCGTCAACCATTACTAATTTTTGACAGCTCATCTATCATCGCAGATAGAAGCGATTTTAGTGCTCGGGCTGCTGGAATAAATGGTTTCAAGTTATTTTCTAAAGGTTCATCTTTTGCGCTTAACAAAGACGGACAGATTGATCCTGCTGTTTTGAGCGAGTTTCAGTCACACGAGACGTTTTTTGTTTATGGGTTTACGTGGGTAGTTTGGGGATTACTGCAAAGATTAGAGGAACTTGGGATTCGTTTTCCTAAAAATCCGAATGTAATTTTTGTTCATGGTGGGGGTTGGAAAAAACTTGAGGGCTCCGGTGTCAGTAAGGGCCAATTTAAACAGAGAGTGATAAATATCTTTGGAGACAATACTCGGGTTGTTGACTATTACGGGATGATTGAACAAACAGGCTCTATTTACTTCGAGTGCACCGCCGGTTACTTCCATAACAGTCAATATGGATCTGTGCTTGTACGAAATCCTAAGACCATGGAGATTGTTGCTGACGGTGAGGTTGGCTTAATTCAGGTTAATTCACTATTACCTAAAAGCTATCCAGGACACGTATTACTGACAGAAGATCTTGGCCGGCGATGGAAAGGAAAGTGTGAATGTGGATCCGGTAGTCCACGATTCCATGTCTTGGGCCGTTTGCAAAGCGCAGAGGTCCGGGGTTGCAGTGATGCGTTATGAATATTTGAGTGAGCTTCCGCCCGCCGATTGCTTTAGTTGTTGGGGGCGGGCGGCAGAGGCCGTTGCCGAGGATAGAATTGATTTACTCGATACTATGAGTAGAGCGTTGCTAAGTAATACGGGCGCGAAGCAGTACTCGGACCTAATAAGCTTTGCTTTTTTTTGTCGTCGTTCAAATATAAAAAAGAAGATAGATGAGTCACTTGGGTCTGGGCAATCACGGAGAGGTGTGGGAACTCTTTTTCATATAACTCCTAATACTATTCCAATGAATTTTGCACTGTCGTTCATATTTGGTTTGTTGTCGGGCAACTCGAATATTGTTAAGGCACCCCTAAAAAAATACGAGCAAGCTAGG
>JAYOXJ010000464.1:0-2316 GCA_038152725.1 Rhodospirillaceae bacterium | reverse complement strand
TCGGGCGGCCGCGCGAGTCCCAGACCCGGCGGGCATGGATGGATTTGATGGTGTTCTTGCTCACGCGGCGTCTCCGAGCGTTCGTTCCCACGTTGCCGCCACGCCTTCGAGATCGGCCGGCGGCGTCTTCAGCATCGCGCCTGCGGCGGCACGGACCATATCCTTGTCGGCGTCGCGGGTGAGATACTCGACCGGGGATTTACCGTCCACGCGGGCGAGAAACAAGCCGGGCAGCAGTTGCGCGGCGCGCCTGAGCGTATCCTCGGTCCGATCGGGGGCCCAATCGGCCGGGAGGTTTTCGCCGTAGGCCTGGGCCATGGCACGGAAACAGGCCATGTATCCGGCGCGCGACGTGGGCACCCACAGGCATTTCAACAGGAAATGATTGAGGCAGAAGGCGAGGTCGAAGGCCGGATCGCCCCACCATGCGCATTCGGCATCGAGGAAGATCGGGCCATTGGGCCCGACCAGGATGTTCTTCGGGCTGACGTCGCCGTGCACCAGCGCGATGCGGGTCGCCGCCGTCACCCGAACCAGTTCCGCCAGCCGCTTTGCGTGTTCGGGATGGCGTATGGCCGTCGCTTCCAGATAGGGCTCCAGGCGGATGGCGTGGAACGCTTCGTCGGTGGCGAAGCGTTCGGCCAGTCCCGGCATGGCGGCGCTTTCGCCGTGCAGGCGGGCGAGTACGGCGCCGACCCTGGCGGCGAAAGCGGTATCGGCGACGCCGCTCCGCAGTACTTCCTTCCAGGGCCGCGCGTATTCGGGCGGGACGAAGGCCATGGCGAACATGCCGGCATCGGCATCATGGGCGAGGACTTCCGGCACCGCGCCGGGTTGAATCCTGCCCGCGGTTTCCAGCCAGGCGACCTCGGTGGCGTTTCTCGAAATCGGCGCGAACCAGTCGGCCGCGACCTTGAGCTTGGAGAGCGCGCGCTTGATGCAGAACTGCCGGTCGCCGATGTCGACCCGCCAGATGTCGGACGAGACGCCGCCGGTGAGCGGTACGTAGCCGGCGCGCTCGCCCGCCGCCAAGAGGCCGGCGCGGGTGAGGAAGGTGTCGAAAAGGTGGTTGTCGGCGACTGGTCCTGAGACGGTGGTCATCGCCAAGCTTTAGCAAGGCCGGCCACGAAAGCAACATGCAAGCGCCGGTCTGACGCCTCCGCCGTTACCAATCGGCCTTGAAGGCGCGGGAAATGTAGGCCGCGATCTCGTCGAGCGGCAGCACGGCCGAGCAGATGCCCGCCATCGCCACTGCGCCCGGCATGCCCCAAACCACGCTGGTCTCCGCGTCCTGGGCGATGACCGTGCCGCCAGCCTCGACCACCGCCTTGCCGCCGACGAGGCCGTCCTTGCCCATGCCGGTCAGGATCACGGTGAGCAGGCTGGGTCCGTAGACCTTCGCCAGGCTCTCCAGCATCGGGTCGACGGACGGTCGGCAGAAATTTCGGGGCAGGTTCTGGTCGAGACGGATTTCCGGGCCGGTCGCGGTCGTGACGATGGTCATGTGGTGGTCGCTCGGCGCCACGTAGACATGCCCGGCGGCGAGCTTGTCGCCATGCTTTCCTTCCGAGCAGGGAATGCCGGTGTGGCGGTCGATATGCTGGGCGAGGATGGTGGTGAACTTGGCCGGCATATGCTGGGTGATGACGATCGGCAGACGGACATTGGTGGCGAGCATGGCGAGCACCGTAAAGAGCGCGTGCGGGCCGCCGGTCGAGGACCCGATGGCGAGAATTTCGGGTATCCGCCGCGACGGCGGGCGCAGCGTCAATGTCGGCGTCACCTTCGAGGTGTAGACCGTCGTGGGTGCCGGAGCGTTGGGCGCATCGAGTGTACTGCGCGCCGTCGGCGCCCGCGGCGCGGGTGCGCGTTCACGCCGGCCGAAGGCCTTGAGCACCTCGGCCAGTTCGTCGGCGAACTGCCGCTCTGTCCTGCCGGTGTGCCGGGACGCCGCCGGGATGAATTCGGCGGCACCCTCCATCAGCCCCATCATCGAGGTTTTGACGTTGGCGAAGTTGAGGCTGCCGACCATCACCACCTTGATGTCCGGATCGAGGCGGAACATTCGTGCCAGCGTCACCTTGACCTGCGCTTCGGGGTGGCCGATGTCGATGACGACGCCGTCGGCGGCACTGCGGCGCAGGAAACTCACCGCACTGACGCCGTCGGTGACCTGGCCGGCGAGTTCGAGCGCCGGGTTGGCTGCAATGATGGCGCAGACGCGCTCGCCGATGAAGCCCGGATCGGCGATGACGAGCACGCGCACAGGCCGGTCGGCCTTGGTACTGGAAACGGGTTGTTGCGGCGGTATGGCCA
>JAYOXJ010000463.1:0-2320 GCA_038152725.1 Rhodospirillaceae bacterium | reverse complement strand
GCACCCGTGCCAGAGACTCTACAGACAGGTGGTACTTAACGAGGGGGCTAGACAATCGCCATCTCGCGCGTCGACGGCCGGCCAATGGCCTGACCGTCGCCGATACCGAAGCAACGGCGTCGTGGGAGGCGGCGCCGTTTCTTCGCGGGTTCACGGAGATGTCATGAAAACGAGGGTAGCGTGAGCTGTCGCGCCTTGGCGTGAACGCTATGCCGCGGAGAAAAAATGAACCCGGTCAAGAGCATACGTGCCCGCTACATCCTCGGTCTCGGCTCCCTCGGCCTCCTGCTGGCGACGATCTACTGGCTGATGACCAACGCCATCGAACGCCAGGAAAACAACGGCCGGGCGATCGAGATCGCCGGCCACCAGTTGGGTCTGACCAACCGTGTCGCCTTTTTTGTCGGCCAGATGGAGGTCAGCCTCGATGAGGAGGAGTATGGCATCGCGCGCGAGCAAGTCGGTCGCGCCGTCAACGAAATCCGCCGCCAGCACAAGGCGCTGCTCGAGGGAAATGCGGAACGCGGCGTACCGCGTATCACCACGCCGCTTCTGGAGACCATCTACTTCGATCCCAATTTCGGCCTCGATAATGCCCTCAAGCGGTTTCTGAGCTACGCCGACGCGGTTTACCGGACACCCTTCGGCGAACTCTCGCCCACCAATGCGGCCTTCCTGTACGTCACTACCTATGGGCCGCATGTCCTCGAGACGCTGCTGAATGCCGCCGTCAACGAGTACCGGGATTTTGCGCACGCCGAAATTCACAAGCTCCGCCGTATGGAACTCCTGGCACTCGGCGCCGCCATCGTGCTGCTGATGATCGAGGCGTTCTTCATCTTCCGCCCGCTCGAGGGCAAGGTGCGCCGCGCGCTTCAGAAACTGAGCCGGAGCCGGGACCAGATCGCCGCCGAGAAGGAGCGTGCCGAGGTCGCCAATCGCGCCAAGACCGATTTTCTCGCCCATATGAGCCACGAACTCAGGACGCCGCTGAACGCCATCATCGGGCTGTCGGATTGCCTGTTGCACGACGTTTACGGGCCGCTGCCCTCGGACCGCCAGGTCCGCTGCATCCAGGACATTCAGCGTTCCGGCATGCATCTTTTCCAGCTGGTCAACGACATCCTCGATCTCAGCGCCATCGAGGCCGGTTCGATCACCATCGACGATAACGAGGTCGGCGCCGCCGACCTGATCGTCCAGTCCTTCACCCTGCTCGGTCCACGGCCGCAGCGCGCCGGCGTGACCTTGGACGTGGTCGCGGACCGTGCCGATTTCCGACTCCGCTGCGACGAAGTACGGATCAGGCAGGTGCTGGTCAACCTGCTCACCAACGCGGTCAGGTTCACCGCGCGCGGCGGTTCGGTCAGGATCGAACCGCGGATTCTAGCCGATGGCCGCGCCGGGTTCGTCGTCAGCGACACCGGCGTCGGCATGACCGAAACCGAGATCGCCGTCGCCCGGGAGCGTTTCGGGCGTGTCGGCGATGTGCTCACGCATCCGCACGATGGCGCCGGGCTCGGGCTTCCCGTGGCGATCAGCCTGATGGCGGCGCACGGCGGCACGCTCGAGATCGAAAGCGAGAAGGGCAAGGGGACTTCCGTCTCGGCGTTACTGCCGGCCGCGCGCGTCGTCGGCGCGTTCCAGTACGATTTGATCCCGGCGATGCTGGACTCGGCACCGGCGCGCGCCGCCGCGCACCGCCGGGAAGTCTGCGCCGCCGATTGAGCCGCTGGCTCACGTACCTTCCAGTTCCTCGCGCAGCGCTTCGAGGCGGAGCCATTCGTCCTCGGCCGCAGCCAGTTCCTCGCCGGCCTTCTGGAAGCGCGCACTCGCCTGCTCGAAGGCCTTGCGGTCGCGGCCGTAGAGGCCGGGATCGGCCAGCGTCTTTTGCAGCGCCGCCACTTCGCCTTCGAGCTTGGCGATGGTCTCTGGCAGCTTAGCGAGCGCGTGCTTGTTCTTGAACGAGAGCTTGGTTGCGCGCTTCGGCGCTGCCGTCTCTACCGTGGTCTTGGTGGCCGGTCGGGCCTTTTGGTCGGGTTTGGCGTCGGCCGTCGCGTGTTTGCGTTGTGTGACCATGTCGGTGTAGCCGCCGGCATACTCGACCCAGCGCCCGTCGCCTTCGAAGTGGATCACCGAGGTGACGACGCGGTCGATGAAATCGCGGTCGTGGCTGACCAAGAGCACGGTGCCGTCGTAGTCGGCCAGCATCTCCTGCAGGAGGTCGAGGGTTTCGAGATCGAGGTCGTTGGTCGGTTCGTCCAGCACCAGAAGATTGGCCGGACGGATCAGCGCGCGGGCCAGCATCAGCCGCCCACGC
>JAYOXJ010000462.1:0-2332 GCA_038152725.1 Rhodospirillaceae bacterium | reverse complement strand
GCGCGTTGAGCACGTAGCGCGAAAACACCTCGTAGCAGCTCGCCAGGATCAGCGGCAGCACCACCCAGGCGATCAGCAATCCGGCCGACCCGGTGATCCTCTCGATCCAGCGCACCAGCGCGTCCATGCGCCGTTCTCCCTCTTATTCGTCGTTCGGTCAAAAGGACGGGGGACGCGCGGCACGCGCCCCCCGACCGGTCTTACTTCGCAGGGTCAGTCGGAAACCACGTTGCGGTAGTATGTCGCCTGGCTCCACAGCTTTTCGAAGTCGCGCTGGCTCTTCAGCACCTTGGCGAACCAGGGATTGTCCTTGGCCTGCTTGTCGGCCCACTCGAGCGCCAGCTTCTTGGCTTTGCGCTGCACGTCGGCGTCGAGCACGATGATCTCGTTGCCTTCCTTCTTGTAGAACTCGAGCGCCTTGGCGTCTTCCTGGCCGATACGGGTCCAGGTCTCGAAGGTGACAATCTTGGCGGCCAGTTCGACCAGCGTCTTGTCGCGCGCCGAGAGCTTGTTCCAGGCACCCGGGTTGATGACCATCTCGAACGGTGCCACCGGCTGGTGCACGCCCGGAATGATCACGTACTTGGCGACCTTGTGGAAGCCGGTCGAGATGTCCTCCCACAGCGTGCCCCACTCGGTGGCATCGATGGCGCCGCGTTCGAGCATGGTGTAGACCTCGCCGCCCGGCGTGGTCACCGGTGCCGCGCCCAGGTTCTTGGAAATCTCGAGCCAGGCACCGGCGGTGCGCAGCTTTAGGCCGGCCAGGTCGGCCAGCGTCTTCACCGGCTTGCGCGAGTGCAGGAAGGCCTCGGCGGTGCGGATGAAGCAGGGGAACGAGATCAGCTTGAACTGCTCCTCGTTGAACTGCCGCCACATCGCCAGTCCGCCACCTTCATAGAGCCAGTGCAGCATGCGCTCCGAATCCATGGAGCCGGCATAACCGCCGAACAGCACCGTGGTCTTGTCCTTGCCCCAATCGTAGCCAGGCCAGGTGTGGCCGGCCTCGGCGACGCCCTTGGCGACGGCGGCGCGGACTTCCAGGCCCTTGGAGAGCTGGCCGGCCGGGAACACCTTGATCTCGACGCGGCCGTCGGTCAGGAACTTCACCTTGTCGGCGAAGGCCTTGGCGCCGATCTCCATCAATGGGCCACCGCCCCAGCCCGTCGCCATTTTCCAGTTGTGCTCGGCGGCCTGGACGGTGCTCGCGGCGCTCAACGCCACGACCGCGCCCAGCATGGCCATCTTCTTCATAAAGTGCATTGCTAATCCTCCCGGTTGGTTTGTCGTCGTCTTCAATGTCTAGGCGTCTCGCGCCTCGATCTTCCGGCACGCCGGAAATCCGATCCGCCGTCGCCCGCGAGACCTTCCGCGGCGGCGGTATTCTCCCTTCAGCCGGACGCCAGTCTGGCCAGCGCGGCGTCGATCTCGGCGCCGGTCATGGTCCAGTCGTTGTCGAGATCGGCGATCACCGCGCGCATGAACGCGTCCGAAAGCGCCAGCGCCTTGGCGTCGTCGCCGAGATGGTCTGCCAGCAGCGCGAGTGCGAGTTGCCTCGGCTCGTTGCCGACGTAGGTCCATTCGAAACCGCTGTTGGTGAAGCGCTCGATGTCGTAGCGCTCGGGCAGCGCCGCACCTTCCACGCTGACGCGGATGCCATCGATGGTGCGCGCACCCTGATAGGTCTTCATGCTCGGCTTCCCCCCCGAGAACCCGCATCGCGTCCGTGCTGGACAACCCGGGTCAACTGATATATCTCAAGTATGTTAAAGACGGTCCGTCGCGATGTAAAGCGCCTATCGTCGCGACCGTGAACCGGAGGGAGACGTCCACACATGACCAGCGCCATCGACGTCATCCAAGCCGATCACGTCAACATCGTCCGCGTGCTCGACGCGCTCGAAGCGGCGATGGAAACCGCCGGCACCAAGCCCGACTTCGAGATGCTCGAACGCATCGTCTACTGTCTCCGCGTCTTCCCCGACCGCTTCCATCATCCCAAGGAAGAGAAGTTCCTGTTCCCGGCGCTCGCCGCCCGCGACCCCAAGGCCGAACCGGTGATCGAAGAACTGGAGCGCCAGCATGCCGAGGGCGAGAAGCTGCTCAATCTGCTGGCCGAACGCGTGCACGCCGCCGACAAGGACTATCCCGACGGCATGGACGCGCTCAGGCGTACCGTCGACACCTATGTCGCCTTCCAGAAAAGCCACATCGCACTGGAAGAGTCCGAGATCCTGCCGCGCGCCCGCAATGCCGTCGCCGAGGCCGATTGGCGCGCCATCAACCGCGCCTTCGGTGCCGACCACGACCCGCTGTTCGGCGCCAACCTGTAGAC
>JAYOXJ010000461.1:0-2336 GCA_038152725.1 Rhodospirillaceae bacterium | reverse complement strand
ACGGTACACCCTGCAGCGCGCAGAGCGAACCTCCTCAACCCCCGTCGCTTTCGGCCCCGGCCCGCGGAGGACGCCACCCTTGTCCGCACGTGCGCGTGCCTGGTCGCCCACGCGCGCCATCGGGTCGGCCTTGCCCGCGCCGACCTTGCCGTAGGTGGTCGCCCCGGAGAAGAGATGCAGGTCGGCGCCCGGCACGCGAGGCTGGATGCGGTTTGCCCAAAGCTCCAGCAGCCAATCGAGCGAGCGCAGCGGATTGGAGGTGAAGACGGCGCGCGGCGGCGGCGGCGCCGAAGCGGTCTCAGCGGTGCAGAAATCGTCCGAAAGCCCGTAGGGGATGACGATGCGCTCGCCGCCCGGCGCCCAGGCCGGATAGGTCCCGGCATGGACATGGCCGATGAAAATGATCGCCGGCTTCCAGTGCCAGAGCTTGGAGAGATAGCGCCACTTCATCAGATAGCTGGCCGGGTTGTGGATCCAGAAGACGCGCCGGCTGGCGCCGGACAGCCGGCCGATCAGCTTGTCGCCGCGGTTGGCGATATAAAGATCGGCGGTCTCAGGCCAGGGCGTCGAATGGATCGGCCGCCAGTTGACGCCGTCGTGGTCGAGCGCCGACGGGCAGTTGTTCATGACGATCATCTCATGGCCGCGCCGCGCCAACTCGCGCGTCAAATTGATCAGTGATGACTCGACGCCGCCCAAGGGCCCGCGCTCCAGGCTCTGGCCATCGAACTCGATGCCGTCGTCGGCGAGGACGATGCGCGCCATCTAGGGACGCTCCCGCTTGGCTTCGAGATCGCACCTCGCCTTGAGATGGGCGAATAGCGGATAGAGCCCGGCGCAGACGGCGATGGCGAGGCCGTAGCCGCCCTCGCGGTAGCCCTTGCGCGCGACGTAGCACTTGAAGAACCGCGAGAAGAACCGGCGCAGGTTGTTGGCGGTCGAACCGATGTCGCCGCTCTCGATCAGGTCCTTGGCGCGCGCGGTAGAATAGCTGTTGAGCCGCTTCAGCATGTCGGCGAGGTCGCGGTCGACGTAATGTTCGATGCGGCCCTTGAGCATCGCGCCCTTGCGACCCGTCCACTTGAGCGACGGGTGCACGCGCTGATCGCCCCAAACCTTCACGCCCTTGCGGAAGAGACCCGGGTATGCGGCCTTGCCGAAGCTCGCCCCCCAGCCGTGACGCACCAGCCGCGAGCCTACGTAATTGTCGACAGGAATCTCGTGCCAATCGGCGGTCGTGGCGTTGACGGTCTCGCGGATCTCGCGCGCGAGTTCGGGCGTGACGCGTTCGTCGGCATCGATCTCGAACACCCAGGCACCGTTCGCCTGTGCGATGCCGGCGTTGCGCCGCTGGCCTTCCGTCGGCCAGTCGCCGTGATGGATGTTCTGCGTGAAACGCCTGGCGATTTCTTCGGAGCGATCGGTGCATTTGTCCAACAAGACGACGATCTCGTCGGCGAACCTGAGCGTCTCCAGGCAGTCGGCCAACTGGCCTTCCTCGTTCCGGACACTGATGACGGCGGAGATGCGCTCGCCTTCGCTCATGCCGCCTGCTCCTTGGCGCGCGCCATCAGGCCGGAGAGCGCTTCTAGGACGCGCTCGACGCTGAGCCCGTCCATGAGCGAGTCCGAAGCGCGATGATCGAAGCCTTCGGGATGGATGTCGTCGAAGGAGAGCGGCGTGCGCACGCTGGCGGCAAGCGGCCCGCAGGGACCGTAGAGTTCCTCCTTGCTCGGTCCGAACAGGCCGAGCGTCGGCACACCGGCGGCGGCGGCGATGTGCATCAGGCCGGAATCGTTGCCAACATAGGCCCGGCAGCGCTTGAGGCAGGCGAAGATGTCGAGCAGCCCGACCTTGCCGACGAGATCGATACGGCGTTCGGGTTCGATCGCCTCGATCAGGTTCAGCACCTGCGGGCGCTCCTCGGGCGCGCCGAACAGGGCCACCCGGCCGCCCGGTATGAGGCCTTCGGGCGCCGTCACCCGCCGGCAAAGCTCGGCGAAGTTCTCCGCCCGCCAGGTCTTGGCGCGCCAGTTGGCGGCGGGTCCGATGGCCAGCACCGGCGCGCCGTCCGGGATCAGTTCGGCGGCGCGGGCATCGTGTTCGGCGTCCGACCACAGCTTGGGCAGCGGCGGCGTCTCTTCCAGGCCCATGACGCCGGCGATCACGCGGATGCGGTGGCCGTCGTGCCGGCCCTTGTGGAAATGGTATTGGCGGGCGGATGGGATCAGGTAGGTGAGCGGCGCGCTCCTCAGATCGACCACCAGGTCCCAGTAGCGCCAGGCCGTCAGTACCCAAAGCCCGAGCCAATGCAGCGAGGCGACCATCTTTTCCAA
>JAYOXJ010000460.1:0-2364 GCA_038152725.1 Rhodospirillaceae bacterium | reverse complement strand
CGGCCGGCAGCGCGCATGGTGCTGCTCAAGGGCCTCGATGATCGCGGTTTCGTCTTTTACACCAACCTGACCAGCCGGAAAGGGCGGGAATTGGCCGAAAACCCGCATGCTGCGCTGGTCTTCTACTGGAAGAGCCTGACCCGACAGGTGCGCATCGAAGGCGCCATCGAGAGTGTCTCCGGCGAGGATGCCGACGCCTATTTCGCTTCGCGCCCGCGTTTGAGCCAGATCGGCGCCTGGGCGTCGAAACAGTCGACGCCGCTGGAGGGCCGATTCGAACTCGAGAAGCGGGTCGCCAAGTACACCGCCAAGTTCAACGTCGGCGCAATCCCGAGGCCGGATTTCTGGTCCGGTTTCCGGCTGGTGCCGGCGCGCATCGAATTCTGGAAGGAAGAAGCCTTCCGCCTGCACGACCGTTCGCTCTACACTCGCGCCGGCGACGGCGGCTGGCAGATGGAGAAACTGTTCCCGTGAAGGACGACACGACACTGACGGAAAGCGTTGCCGGGCGGCCGAGTACCGGCTTCGACCCTGAAGCGGCCAACCTCATGCGTAAGGCCACTTACGCATCGGTCGGCGTCGCCAGTGTCCTGATCGTCACCAAGTTCGTCGCCTGGCTGGCGACCGATTCGGTCAGCCTGCTGTCGACCCTGATCGACTCGCTGCTCGATGCGGCGGCGTCGCTGGTCAATCTCCTGGCGGTGCGTCACGCTTTGCAGCCGGCCGACCGCGAACACCGCTTCGGCCACGGCAAGGCCGAACCCCTGGCCGGCCTGGTGCAGGCCGCCTTCATCGTCGGCTCGGCGCTGTTCTTGATGCTGCAGGCGGGTGAGCGCGTGGTGTCGCCGCGCTACATCCACAACGCCAACATCGGCTATGCGGTGACGGTATTTTCGATCGTCCTCACCGTGGCGCTGGTGGCATTCCAGCACTACGTGGTCAAGCGTTCGGGGTCGCTCGCCATCGGCGCCGACCAGTTGCATTACCAGAGCGACGTGCTGATCAACGGCAGCGTGCTGGTCTCGATCTTCCTCGCCCACGAAATGGGATTCCTCTACGCCGATCCGCTGTTCGCCATCGCCATCGCCGTCTACATCGTCGTTACCGCTTGGAAGATCGGCCGCGACGCGCTCGATATCCTGATGGACCGCGAACTTCCCGACGACGAGCGGCAGCGCATCAAGGAAGTGGCGCTCGCGCTCGAAGGCGTCAACGGCGTGCACCAATTGAAGACGCGGTCGTCGGGCGCGCATGTTTTCATCCAGATGCATATCGAGATGGACGGCGACATGACGCTTCGCCGCGCGCATGAAATCGCCGATCAGGTCGAACTCGACGTCGCCGCCGCCTTCCCCAATGCCGAAGTGATCGTGCATCAGGACCCCGACGATCTGGACGAGACGCACGAGCCGGTTCGTTGATGGCAGACGCCGGCGCTATCGACGACGAAGCGAAACAGGCCGGTGTGGTGGCGTTTCTCTCAAGCGCCGCCGCTTACGGTGGCGCTGCACCGCCGGAGACGTTGGAGACCCATGTCTCGCGCATCTTTCTCACGCCCGAGCGCGCCTACAAGCTGAAGCGCGCGGTCAAGTTTCCCTATCTCGATTTCTCCGATCCGGCCGCCAGGGAGGCCGCCTGTCAGGCCGAGGTCGAGATCAACCGGCGCACAGCACCCGACATCTATCTCGGCGTCGAGGCGGTGCGGCAGTGCGAGGACGGCACGCTTGCGCTCGGCCAGGGCGAAGGGCATGCCGTTGATTGGGTGGTGGTCATGCGCCGCTTCGACGAGGCCGGGCTGTTGGACAACATGGCCAAGGCCGGCGCGCTTGACCGCCGCACCATGTTCGCCGTCGCCGACGCCATCGCCAGCTTCCACGGCGGGGCGGAGCCGATGTCAGGACGTGGCGGTGCCGCCGGCACCCGGCTGATCGTGGAGAACAACGCGGAGAGCTTCCGGCGTATCCCGGCCGGGGTGCTCGACGCCGACAAGGTCGCCGCGCTCAACCAAAGGGCGCTGGCGCTGATCGACGAGCTTGCCGGTAAGTTGGACGCCCGCCGGGCGGCCGGTTGCGTGCGGCATTGTCACGGCGATCTGCACCTTCGCAACATTTGCCTGATCGACGGCAAGCCGACGCTGTTCGACGCCATCGAGTTCAACCGCGATTTCTCCGACATCGATGTGCTCTACGATCTCGCCTTCCTGCTGATGGACCTGGTCTATCGTGGCCATGCGCGCCTCGCCGCCTTCGTCTTCAACCGCTATTTCGACGTCACCGGCGCGCTGGCGGAAACTCCGGCGGCGATTTCGGTGCTGGCGTTGTTTCTGTCCATGCGCGCCGCCGTCCGCGCGCACGTCGACGCCAG
>JAYOXJ010000459.1:0-2366 GCA_038152725.1 Rhodospirillaceae bacterium | reverse complement strand
GCAAACGGGTCAGGACGCACCCGGATCAGCTGACGGCCCATGTTGCGGCCCTGATAGAGACCTGCCAGCGCGGCAGGCGCGTTCTCCAGCCCCTCGGCAACATCCTCGCGATACCGGATTTTCCCTTCGCCGACCCATTTCGCGAGGTCCGCATGGGCGTCGCCGTATCGGTCCGCATAGTCGAAGCACAGAAAGCCCTGCATCCGCAGCCGGCTGACCAGCATGTTGCGCTCGGGGCGCAGGCCGCTCGGCTGCGGCACCCAGGACCCCGTCCCGGCTGTCCCGCAGATGGCGATACGCCCGTGCAGGTTCATCTGGCCGAGGACGGTATCGAGAATGTCCCCGCCCACATTGTCGAAATAGACGTCGATCCCGTCCGGGCAGGCCTCCCTGAGCGCGGCGTCAAGGTCGTCCGTGGACTTGTAGTCGATGGCCCTGCTGTAGCCGAATTCGTCGGTGCAGATGGCGGTCTTCTCGGTGCCGCCCGCGATCCCGACGGTACGGCAGCCCTTGATGTTGGCGATCTGGCCGACCGCGCTGCCGACAGCGCCGGCGGCCGTGGAGACAAGCACGGTCTCTCCTTCGGTTGGTTGGCCAACATCTAGTAGTCCAAAGTAAGCGGTAAAGCCGTTGATACCTAAAATACCGAGGGCGGTTGAGATTGGGGCGAGGGCGGGATCGATCTTCCGAAATGTCGGACGATCCGGGTCCGCAACGGCGTATTCGGCCCAGCCTGTGTTGGCGCTGACCACGTCACCCTCCGTAACGTCGGGATGGTTGGATTCGACCACGACGCCGACGCTGAACGCGTTCATAGTCGCGCCGGTCTCCACGCTGGCATAGTTGCGCGCAGTGCTGATCCAGCCTTTCATGCCGGGATCAGCGGACACATAGACGTTGTTGATAAGTACTTCGCCCGGGCCGGGAGAGGGCGCGTCGTCCTCGACAAGCTCGAATAGGTCGGGTGTCGGCAGGCCTGTCGCACGCTCGGCGAGGATTACCCGCCGGTTCTTATACTGTGTCATTTTAATGGTCTCCGTTTCCCCACTCGACCGGCCGGTTCCAAGGCGTCTAACCGTTCGTCTATACTGTCGCGCAATCCCGGAAGGGCAAACCGGCCCGATCCGATTTGATCCGGAGTGCGAGCATGAAGGCGGTAATGCACGGCCCCCTGTCGCGGCGCGCGATCGGTTTCGACCGCTGGCTCGGCGTGATCCTGCTAGCGTCGTTCGCCGCCCTGATCGCTGGTCTTCTACTTCCAGCGATCACCATCCGCTCAATTTTCATAGGGCGTGATTTCTCGCTCTTAGACAGCGTGGTGGCCTTCGGTGAACAAGGTGACTGGTTCCTTTTTATCCTGACCTTCGTGTTCACCATCGTCTTCCCGCTTTTCAAGACCGTAACCGGGCTGGCGCTGTGGTTCGTCGTTGATGCGACCGGCAGTTTCGCGCGGCCAGTGCTTGGCTGGCTTTCGGCCCTGTCCAAGTGGTCGATGCTTGATGTCTTCATCATCGCGCTAATCGTACTGGTTGCTGACGGGCGGCTGTTGTCGAGCGCGGATATCCAGATTGGAGCGGTGGCGTTTTCCGCCGCCGTGCTGGTCTCGACCTGGGCGACGCGGCGCTTGAGCCTGCTAGCGGGGAACTAGCGCGCCAGCGCGGCGCCGGGTGAGTCAGATGTTTCTGGAATGGTACCCGACTGACGCGGGGCGACGGTGACCGCCACTTTGCTGCCGCCTTGCATCCGGTCCTCGATCTGAATGGTTGCTGCGCGTTCGCCGCGTGTGAAGGACAAGACGCTGATCTTGGCCTGAACACTCATCACGGGCTCCCATCCGAAATTCAGCATCTGGGTTTGGTAAAGCGCGAATGTCTGGGCCGCGGGCTGACCCACATTCAGAATAATTCGCCCAGTCCAACGGTCGAGTTCGCCGAGGATCAGTGATCTCTCTACGTCGAGAGAAGCGTTAGGGGGTATTACAAAATCAGTCAGAAGGGAAAAGCTTTTCTCCACACCGGTCTGGTCCGCCGGCATTGACGGCTGGAGTGGCAGCCCCTGGAAACAGGCGGCCAATGCCAGCAATCCGCCGACATACATGCTACGCAAAAGCCACAATGTGGGTCGCGGATTCATGATCCATATTTATCAAAGGTCAAAGAGTCGATGCAATCATTGGCCTACATATTGGTATCCGTCGAAAATGGCGCTTTTGGTATGGTTGGTATTCACTTATTGGGGTCGAGACCGGAATGCAGTTGAAACACGAAGCATCCCCTGCCGGACGAAATCGCCTGCTATCCCACGTCAGGCACCGAACGTCAGGGTTTCGGCATGAGGTTGTTTGGGGGTGTCCAATGACGGTGAAC
>JAYOXJ010000458.1:0-2369 GCA_038152725.1 Rhodospirillaceae bacterium | reverse complement strand
CGAAAGCAACGAGGGCGTCATCCTGATCGCGGCGACCAACCGCCCCGACGTGCTCGACCCGGCGCTGCTCCGTCCCGGCCGCTTCGACCGCCAGGTGGTGGTGCCGAACCCGGACATCCTGGGCCGCGAGAAGATTCTCAAGGTCCACATGAAGAGGGTGCCGCTGGCGCCCGACGTCGATGCCCGCACCATCGCGCGCGGCACGCCCGGTTTCTCCGGCGCCGATCTCGCCAACCTGGTCAACGAGGCGGCGCTGATCGCGGCGCGGGCGACCAAGCGCGTCGTCACCATGGCCGACTTCGAGAACGCCAAGGACAAGGTGATGATGGGTGCCGAGCGCCGCTCCATGGTGATGAGCGAGGAAGAGAAGGAAATGACCGCCGTCCACGAGGCCGGCCACGCCATCGTCAACATCAACATGCCGGCGAGCGACCCGCTGCACAAGGTGACGATCATCCCGCGCGGCCGCGCGCTTGGCGTCACCTGGTCGCTGCCCGAGCGCGACCGGCTAAGCATGCACATGGACTGGTGCGTCGCCAATATCGCCAAGGCGTTCGGCGGGCGCGTCGCGGAACAGCTGGTCTACGGCGATCAGCACCTGAACTCCGGCGCCAGCAACGACATCATGCAGGCGACTAACCTGGCGCGCGCCATGGTGACCGAATGGGGCATGAGCGAGAAGCTGGGGCCGCTGCGCTACACGGCCAATCAGGAAGAGGTGTTCCTGGGCCACTCCGTCACCCAGCATAAGAACATGTCGGATGCCACCACGCAGATGATCGACGACGAGATACGCCGTCTCATCGCCGAAGGCGAGGCGACGGCAAGGCGCATCCTGACCGAGCACCGCGAAGATCTGGACAAGCTGTCGAAGGCGCTGCTCGAATACGAGAGCCTCAGCGGCGACGAGGTCAAGACGCTGCTCGCCGGCGGTGAGATCGTGCGCAAGGATGACGACGTCATGCCGCCGGAAGGCGGCCGCAAGGCCTCGGTGCCGACCTCCGGCGCGATCAAGAAGGACGGCAAGTCCGAAGGCGGACCGGGCCTAGGCGCCAAGCCGCAGCCGGAAGGTTGATCGCGGCATCGCGGCGCCGCCGCCGATGACAGACGCAACGCAGACTCATACGACAAGGCCGGCGAGCTTCGCCGGCCTTTCGCTCGACCGGCCCCGGGTCATGGGCATCGTCAACGTCACGCCTGACAGTTTCTCCGACGGTGGCGAGGCCTTCCGCGTGGATGACGCGGTGGCGCGCGGTCTCGCCATGCGGGACGCCGGCGCCGATATCCTCGATGTCGGTGGCGAATCGACCCGGCCCGGCGCCGAACCGGTTTCCGTCGACGACGAACTCGCGCGCGTGATCCCGGTGGTCGAGCGCCTCGCCGACGCGGGTGCGCTGGTCTCCATCGACACACGCCGCGCAGCCGTTATGCGGGCCGCAATCGCCGCGGGGGCCGGCATCGTCAACGACGTCACCGCGCTCGCCGGCGACGACGCTTCCATCGCAGCCGTCGCTGGCGCGGGGGAGGGGGTGAGCGTGGTGCTGATGCATATGCAGGGCGAGCCGCGCACCATGCAGAAGAACCCGACCTACGTCGACGCGCCGGTCGACATCCGCGATTTTCTCGCCGGCCGCATCAAGGCCTGCGAGGCGGCCGGCATCGCACGCGCGCGCATCGCCGTCGATCCCGGCATCGGCTTCGGCAAGACGCTCACCCACAATCTCGACATTCTCGCCCGCATGGACGTGTTCCATGCGCTCGGCTGCGCCGTCGTGCTCGGCGCTTCGCGGAAAAGCTTCATCGGCACGCTTTCGGGCGAGAAGACGGCGGGACGCCGTGCCGCCGGGTCGGTCGCCGCCGCGCTCGCCGCGCGCGTCAGGGGCGTGCAGATCTTTCGTGTCCACGATGTCGCCGAGACAGTGCAGGCGCTGGCCGTCTGGGAGGCGATTGCCGCATCCAAGCCGGCCGGCCCGACTTAATCCACCACGGCTTCGGCCGAAGATTCCGCCATTGCAAAATAGTCACAAGCGTGTGGGAAAAATTCATGTTGCGAATAATTCCTACTTGCAATTCCAAAAAATCCCGATATAAATTGCAATTGCGAGGCATTCGCATAAAGCGAATTGACCGTGCCGCCTTTCTGGGGAAACGCCCGATGCCGGGTGAATTGCCGAGACGGCCACCAATAATAATCCGGATGGTGTTTCTATTGGGGACCATCGGAGAGACGAGAGGAATAAAAATGAAAATGCGTGAGCTCGGAATTCGATCCGCAAGATTCGCTCCCGCTACGGCGCTCGGCCGGGCGCAGGCGTGAAAAAGCTTTATTAAGAAAGATTTCGTAATAAAAAGTGACGCCAACCGGCCGC
>JAYOXJ010000457.1:0-2390 GCA_038152725.1 Rhodospirillaceae bacterium | reverse complement strand
TCGTCCACCGAGGCGGCGCGTGAGTATTCAAATGCGTACATGTTGTGTCACTCCAGATTGGGCATTAGGCTTTGGCTGCTTGCATCGCCTCCCACACGCGGTGAGGCGACGCTGGCATGTCTAGATCCTTCACACCATGCTCGCGCAAGGCGTCAAGTACTGCGTTAATAACGGCAGGCGGCGACCCGATCGCCCCCGCCTCGCCACACCCTTTTGTACCCAGCGGGTTGTGGGTGCAGGGCGTGACCACGTTGCCGATCTGGAACGTGGGCAAATCATCAGCCCGGGGCATCGCGTAGTCCATGAAACTGCCAGTAAGTAACTGACCAGATTCAGGGTCATACACGCAGTTCTCCAGTAGCGCCTGACCAATACCTTGAGCCAATCCACCGTGCACCTGCCCTTCAACAATCATGGGGTTGATGATGGTGCCAAAGTCATCGACTGCCGTAAAACGGTCCACTGTGACCTGCCCGGTCGCCTTATCAACTTCAACCTCACAGATATACGTTCCCGCGGGATACGTGAAATTGGTGGGGTCATAAAAGGCCGTCTCGTTCAAACCAGGCTCCAACGTCTCCAGAGGATAGTTGTGTGGGACATAGGCAGTTAGTGCAACCTGAGCAAACGGAATTTTCTTGTCTGTTCCCTTAACCGAAAACTCACCATTAGCGAATTCGATGTCATCATCACTTGACTCCATCAGGTGTGCCGCGATCTTTTTCGCCTTAGCTTCTATTTTGTCTAGCGCACGCATGATCGCCGCACCGCCCACAGATATCGAGCGTGAACCGTAAGTGCCCATACCAAACGGCACCCGGCCTGTGTCGCCATGCACCACGTCCACTTGATCCACCGAGATACCAAGGCGAGCGGCGACCACCTGAGCAAAAGTGGTCTCGTGCCCTTGGCCGTGACTATGTGAGCCAGTAAATACGGTAACCGAACCGGTCGGGTGTACGCGCACTTCCCCTGCTTCAAACAGACCTGCCCGAGCTCCAAGAGCCCCCGCAACGTTTGACGGGGCTAGTCCACAGGCCTCGATGTAACTTGAGTAGCCGATTCCACGCAATTTTCCATTCGCTGCAGAGGCCTTCTTGCGTGAGTCGAACCCCGCCACATCGGCCATTTGCTGGGCCTTGTCCATGCAGGCGTGATAGTCGCCGGTGTCGTATTGAAGAGCCACCGCTGTCTGGAACGGAAACTCAGTAATGAAATTCCTCCGGCGAATCTCGTCTTGCCCAATGCCAAGCTCCCACGCAGCACGTGTGACTAGCCGCTCGAGCAGGTACGTCGCCTCCGGTCGTCCAGCTCCGCGGTACGCATCAACCGGAGCGGTGTTTGTAAACCAAGAGTTGACCTCTACGTAAATTTGCGGCGTGTTGTACTGTCCGGACAGGAGGGTACCGTAGAGAATTGTTGGGACCACACTACCAAACAACGAAATGTAAGCTCCCAAGTTGCAGTCTGTCACAACTCTCAGGGCGAGGAACTTGCCATCTTTGTCCATCGCAAGCTCAGCGTGCGACTCATGATCACGCCCATGAGCGTCGCCCAAAAATGACTCAGAACGATCAGCCGTCCACTTAATCGAACGGTTGAGCTGTTTACTCGCCCACGTAAGGGCAACATCCTCAGCGTAAAGATATATCTTTGAGCCAAATCCCCCGCCAACATCAGGAGCAACGACTCGAACCTTGTGCTCCGGGAGGCTCAGCACGAAGGCCGTAAGCAAAAGGCGCTCCACGTGTGGGTTTTGGTTTGATACATGTAACGTGTACTCATCCGCGGCTCGGTTGTAAGAGGCAATCGCAGCCCGCGGCTCCAACGCATTAGGTATCAATCGGTTGTTTATCAAATCGAGCTTCGTAACGTGAGCAGCGCTCTGAAAAACACTATCCACCGCCCCCTTGTCGCCTAGCGCCCACTTATAGCATTTATTGCCGGGAGCCTCGTCGTGCACATTTGCACCCTTCTTAGCTTGCGCTAATGTGACAACTGGGGCCAGCACCTCATAGTCGACGACGACTTCCTCCGCCGCGTTCCTCGCTTCGTCTAAAGTCTCTGCGACAACCATCGCAACATGATCCCCGACATGCCTCACTTTTCCTTGCGCCAAAGCGTAGTGCGGGGGCTCATTCATAGGCGTGCCATCCGTGTTGTGAATTAGCCATGCACAGGGAATGCTCCCTACCTTTCCTGCCAGATCATCACCGGTAAACACCGCAACCACCCCTGGCATCCCACGAGATTTTTTGGTGTCAACTTTGTTAATTTTCGCGTGTGCATGGGGTGACCGCACGAAGACAGCATGGGTCTGCGCTTGCATGTTGATGTCGTCGGTGTACTGACCAGCGCCGGTCAAGAACCGTACGTCTTCTTTTCGTTTA
>JAYOXJ010000456.1:0-2399 GCA_038152725.1 Rhodospirillaceae bacterium | reverse complement strand
ACGGGCAGAAACACCTTCCAGCCCAACCGCATTAACTGGTCGTAGCGATAGCGCGGGAAGGTGGCGCGAACCCAAAGAAAAATGAACAGGCAGAACGCGATCTTGAGCGCGAACCAGACCGGCCCCGGCACCCAGGTGAACGGCGCCACGTCGACCGGCGGCAGCCAGCCGCCCAGGAACAGCACCGAGGTCATGCCCGACATCAGGATCATGTTGGCGTATTCGCCGAGGAAGAACAGTGCGAATGTCATCGCCGAATATTCGACGTTGTAGCCGGCAACCAGTTCGGCTTCCGCTTCCGGCAGATCGAACGGATGGCGGTTGGTCTCGGCCAAGGTTGAGATGAAGAAGATCACCGCCATCGGGAACAGCGGGATAACGAACCAGACCGTCTTCTGCGCCATGACGATTTCGGAGAGGTTCAAACTGCCGACACAGAGCAGCACGGTGATGATGATGAAGCCCATGGAGACTTCGTAGGAGACCATCTGCGCCGCCGACCGCATGGCGCCGAGGAAGGCGTAGCGCGAGTTCGACGCCCAGCCGGCCATCAGAATGCCGTATACGCCCAGGGACGAGATGGCGAACAGGTAGAGTACACCGACGTTGATGTCGGCCAGCACCATGCCCTGGTCGAACGGGATCACCGCCCAGGCGACTAGGGCAAGGACGAACGTGACGCAGGGGGCGAGCACGAACACGCCGCGGTTGGCGCCGGACGGAATGACGGTTTCCTTCAGGAACAATTTCAGGCCGTCGGCGAGCGGCTGCAGCAACCCGAACGGGCCGACAACGTTCGGCCCCTTGCGGAGGTGCATGGCGCCGATGACCTTGCGTTCGAAATAGGTCAGATAAGCCACTGACAGCAAGATCGGCAGCACGATGGCAACGATCTTGATGACGATCCAGGCGGTCGGCCAGATATATGCTTGCCAGAGATCAGCCATGGGTACCGGTCTTCCCTTGCTGATCGCGCACGAAGCTGTCGGTGCAACGCGCCATGGTCTCGGATGCCCGGCTGATCGGGTCGGTCATGTAGAAATTGTCGACCGACGGCGCGAACGGCGCCGGATCGACCGGGCCTTCCTTGCCGAACGGATGCCATGTCGCCGGCGTCGCCTTGTCGACGTTGAGGAAGTTGGAGTTGATCTCGACCATGCGCGAGCGCAATTGACGGAGCGAGTCGTAAGGCAGCTTCTTGCCCAGAGCCTCGGAAAGCGCACGGACGATGGTCCAGTCCTCGCGCGCGTCGCCCGGCGGATACACGGCGAGCCTGGCAAGTTGGACGCGCCCTTCAGTGTTGACGTAAGTAGCGTTTTTCTCGGTGTAGGCCGCGCCGGGCAGGATCACGTCGGCACGGTGCGCGCCGGCATCGCCGTGGTGGCCCTGATAGACGACGAAGGCATTGCCGAGGCGGGCCATGTCGATCTCATCGGCACCGAGCAGATAGACCAGCTTGACCGCGCCGGACTGGGCGCCGGCCATGATGCCGGGCACGTCGAGGCCGCCCTCGCCCGGCACGAAGTCGATATCGAGGCCGCCGACCCGAGCGGCCGCCTTGTGCAGCACGTTGAAGCCGTTCCAGTCGGCACCGACGGCCTTGAACTTCACGGCCACGGCGCGGGCCAGCGCCAGAATCTGAGCACCGTCGGGGCGCGCCAGCGCATCCTGTCCGACGATGATCATGGGTCGTTCCGCGTCCTTCATGATCTTGGCGAAGTCGCCCTTGCCGTCGGCAAGTCTCTGCAATGCGTCCGGGCCATCGCCCAGATGCTTCGTCGGGTAGGTCACGTCGGTGTCGGCACCGATAACGCCGACCGAGAGGCCGCCTTGCGTCCAGCGCTTGCGGATGCGGGCGTTCAGCACCGGCGCCTCGACGCGCGGGTTGGTACCGATCAGCAGGACCGCGGAGGCGCGGTCGATGCCGGCAACGGTGGAATTGAAGATGTAGGAGCTGCGCACGTCGGCGTCGAGCTTGGCGCCGTCCTGGCGGCAATCGAGGTTGGGCGAGCCCAAGCCGGCCATCAGGTCCTTCAATGCCGTCATCGACTCGCAATCGGCAAGATCTCCGGCGATAGCGGCGATCTGGCTACCGGAAAGCCCCTTGGCGGCGGCGGCGATGGCACCGAAGGCCTCGGGCCAAGTGGCGGGTTTCAACTTGCCGTCCCTGCGCACGTAAGGCTTGTCGAGACGCTGGCGCCGCAAGCCGTCACAGGCGAAGCGGGTCTTGTCGGAAATCCATTCCTCGTTCACGTCCTCGTTAAGGCGCGGCAGGATACGCATCACCTCGGGACCGCGCGCATCGACGCGGATGTTCGAGCCGAGCGCGTCCATGACATCGACGCTTTCGGTCTTTTTCAATTCCCAGGAGCGCGCATGGAACGCGTAAGGGCCATTGG
>JAYOXJ010000455.1:0-2402 GCA_038152725.1 Rhodospirillaceae bacterium | reverse complement strand
CGCCGGGCCGCATCACGGAGCCCATCGACGTCGATGCGTTCGACGTTCTCGGCGTAATCGTCGAGGCCCTCGCGGAGATTGTCGAGCGCGCCGTCCAGTTCCGCCACTCGCTCCTTGAATTCGGCGAGCTCGGCCTTCTGGATCGCCAGCGCATCGCCGAGCGCACGCATGGCGCCCTTGAGCCGCGCCGAAGGAGTCGGTTTCGGCAGCGCGTCTTGGCTGTCGAGGACGACGCGGTTCCTGTAGGTTACCCGTGCCATGACTGGCAACCATTATGCCAAAGCCGCGTGGCATTGTCGTGGCGATAATGCTCGAGTTTTTCCCTTATACGATGCCGCGTTCGCGCAGCCCCGCGATGGCGCCCGCATCGAAACCGAGACGCCCCAGGATCTCATCCGTGTGCTCGCCGGTGTCGGGCGTCGGCACGCCGGTGCGCGGCTCGAACCGGCTCAGGTTGATGGCCTGGCCGAGCAGCTTCATGTCGCCCAGGCGCGCGTGGTGCACGGGATGGGTCATGTCGACGTGCTCGACCTGCGGGTCGGCAAACATCTGGTCGATCGAATAGATCGGGCCGCAGGGCACACCGGCCTTGTCCATCACCTCGATCCACTCGGCCGACGTCTTCTGCACGGTGTACTTCTCGATCTCGGCATTGACCGCGTTGCGGTTCTTCGATCGCGCCGCGCCGGTCGAGAAGTCCGGATGATCGTGCATGTCGGGCGCGTCCAGCACCTCGCAGAGCCGGTCCCACATCACGTCGCCGGCGGCGGCGATGTTCATGTGCCCGTCCGCGGTCTTGAACACGCCGGTCGGGATCGAGGTCGGATGGTTGTTGCCGGCCTGCTGCGCCACCTCGCCGGAGACCAGCCAGCGTGCCGCCTGGAAATCGAGCATGGCGATCATCGCTTCCAAAAGCGAGGTATGCACCCACTGGCCCTCGCCCGACTGCTGGCGCTCCAAGAGCGCGATCAGGATGGCGATGGTGGTGTAGTTGCCGGCGGTGAGATCCGCGACCGGGATGCCGACGCGCACCGGACCCTGCCCCGGCAAACCCGTCACCGACATCAGCCCGCCCATGCCTTGCGCGATCTGGTCGAAGCCGGGCCGCGTGGCGTAGGGCCCGCTTTGGCCGAAGCCCGAAATCGAGGCGAGGATGATGCGCGGATTGACCGCCTTCAGGCTCTCGTAGTCGACGCCGAGACGTTCCTTCACGTCGGGCCGGTAGTTCTCGACCACCACGTCGGCATCGGCGACCATCTTCTTGAAGATCTCGAGGCCTTCCGCCTCCTTCAGGTTCAGCGTCAATGATCGCTTGTTGCGGTGGATGTTCTGATAGTCCGGGCCGTTGCGCGAGCCACCCATGCCTTTCGACTTATCGACCGCCTCCGGCGCCTCGATCTTGACCACGTTGGCGCCCCAGTCTGCCAGATGGCGGACCGCCGTCGGGCCCGAGCGCACGCGCGTCAGGTCGAGTACGGTGAAACGGCTCAAGGGCCCCTTGTATTCGGACATCTGCATCCCCCCCCATTGATACGGCCGCAGACCGTAACATGAGGGTGGAAGGCTGCCAATCACGCGGCACCGATACAATCCTCCCCAAATGATGGTAGAAAACGTCCCCGCAATAACTCACACTGCGTTCATCTAACCGGAATGCGGACGTTGCCGGCGAGCCGAATATATAACAAAAGTCAAGTATGCGCTTATGACAATAGCCTATTATGCCGCCAGTTCGGCGCTTGAGGCTGGAGGATGTCAAATGTTGAAATTTCTCGAAAACCAGAAGATCAGCCGGCGCATTGCCCTCTCGTTGGTGTTTCCCATCGTCGGCATGCTGCTGTTCTCGGCGATGGAGTTGATCGACAAACGCGTCGTCGTCAACGGCATGGACAAACTCCAGAGATTGGCCGACCTGGCACCCTCGATCAGCGCCGTGGTGCACGAACTGCAAAAGGAACGCGGCACGTCGGCCGTGTTCATCGGCTCCAAGGGCGCCAAGTTCGCCGCCGAACTGCCGCAGCAATGGAAAGATACGTCGGCCTCCCTGGGCAATCTCGACAAGGCCCTCGACGCTTTCCCCGTCGGTGACTACGGCGCTGAATTCGCCAAGTCGGTCAAAACCGCGCGCGATGCACTCGGCGGCCTCAATGCGACCCGCGACGGCGTCAAGGCGCTCGCCATTCCGGTCCCGAAAATGGCCGGCTACTACACACCGACGATCGCAAAGCTGCTGAACATCATCGAGGAAATGGCCCTGCTCAGCCCCGATGCGAAAGCGACCCGGGAAATCACCGCGTTCACAGCGCTCCTGCAAGGCAAGGAGCGCGCCGGCCTGGAACGCGCGATGGGCGGCGCCGGTTTCGGTGCCGGCAAGGTCGCTCCCGCCGTCGATCGCAAGTTCG
>JAYOXJ010000454.1:0-2404 GCA_038152725.1 Rhodospirillaceae bacterium | reverse complement strand
GCCGAGCTCGCCCCCGGCATCGATCAGGACGATCATCGAAAGCCCGGCGCGCAGGTGATAGAGGCCCAAGGGCGCATTCACCTTGGCCAGCCGGCAGCCGAGCACGCCGCAATAGAACCGCAGCATCGCATCCATGTCGCGGATTCGGATGACGACGTGGTCGATGGCGTCGATGGTATAAGGCGCGGTCATGGCGTCTGCTTTCGTCGGGTGGCGGGCTTGGCGCGGGTCTTGCGGCCGCCCAGCGTAACAATGACCGGCACGTGGTCGGAAGGCGTATTCCAATCGCGCGCGTGGCGCAGCACTTGGGCACCGCTGAGCCTATCGGTCAGGTCTTCCGACACCCAGATATGATCGAGGCGCCTGCCGCGGTCGGCCTCGGCCCAATCGGCGGCGCGGTAGCTCCACCAGGTGTAGACTTGCTCGTCGTCACCCAAGAGATGACGAACCGCGTCGACCCAGCCGCCGGCGCGCATGAGCGCGCCCAGGTGGCGGATCTCGATCTCGGTATGGGTGACGACGTTCTTGAGCCGCTCGTGCGACCAGACGTCGGAAACCAGGGGTGCGACGTTGAAGTCGCCGGCGAGGATGCGCGCCGGCCGATGGGCGTCGCGCTTCGGTCCGCGCGCCGCCCACCAGTTGGCCTGTTCGGCGAGGAAGCGGAGCTTGTGCGCGAATTTCGGATTCTTGATGGGGTCGGGCAGCTCGCCGCCGGCCGGCACGTAGAGGCTGTGCACCTCGATCTCGGGCAATTTCTTTCCCGGCGCGACCACGGCGGAGATATGACGGCCATCGAGCTTGTCGCACCAGGGGTAGGTCTCGATTTCGCGGAGCGGCAGCCTGGAGAGGATGGCGACGCCGTTGTAGCCCTTGATGCCGTGGATCGCTTGGTGGCGGTAGCCAAGTGCCGCGATCTCGGCGGCCGGGAACACGTCGTCGGTGGCCTTGGTCTCCTGCAGGCAGATGACGTCGGGGCCGTTCTCGCGTGCCAGCGCGGCGACGCCCTCCATGCGCTTGCGCACGGAGTTGACGTTCCAACTGGCGATCGAGAGGCTCATGAATTGGTTGTCGGCGCCGGGCGGCAAGACGCCCGGCAAGGGGGCTTACCGGGCGTCACCGCTCCGAAGCGGAGCGCGGGGATGGTGGGGGGACCATCCTCGGTCGCGGCGGCCATTGGACGGCGCCGCCGTGCCCACTGTTTGATATGTGCACACGGAGCCATGGTTTCCACCCCCAGGGGACGGCGCCGCCGGGGCGCTCAGTTGATAGAGGTGTCGTTGCCGGACGGCATCTGGTAGTCGAACAGTTTCTTTTCCAGCGGCAGCCCGAAACGGGGGCCGAGCAGCGACACCGTGGTCTTGACGCCCTGGGCGTCGGTTACGGTCCACTTGCGCAGCTCCAGCGGCTTGTCACTGAAGACGAGCGTCAGCTGGCCCTCGAGCGGCCGGTTCGCCTTGACCATGGAAACGCGCAGCACGCCCGGAGAACGCTGAAAGCCGGTGACCAGGATCTCGTCGCCGATCAGCGACAGCTCTTCGCGCAGGATCAGTTCGGCCGGGGTCAGCATCAGCAGCACCGCGGTCGCCTGGCCCAGCTCCTTGTCGACGTAGATCAGGTTGGAGCCGTCGGCGATGACCATGATCTTTTTCGGCGGGTCGTATTCGATGCGCATGCGGCCGGGCCGCCAGAAATAGATGCTGCCCTCGGCGTAGTCGCCGTCCGACGACACCTGCAGGAAACGCGCCTGCATGGTCTTGATGGCGTTCAGGCTCTGCTCGACGCGGACCAGATCGGCGATGTCCTCCTTGGAGAGCTTGACCGTGCGCGCGATGATCGCGTCGGCCGGGGTCACCGGCGCCAACAGGAGCGCGAGGGCGAGTACGGCGAGCAGCCGGCGGAAAAACGGGGGTTTCATGGTGCCTTGGTTTTAGCGAAGCGCCCCGTCCGGGTAAAGCGGCGTCGCGTCACCGTTTCGTGACGGCCGCGCGCGATCAGTGATTGCCGACCAGTACCTCGCGCCGGCCGACGCGGTTGGCGGGGCTGACCACGCCTTCCTTCTCCATCTGTTCGATGATGCGCGCGGCACGGTTGTAGCCGATCTGCAGGTGACGCTGGACGAAACTGGTCGAGGCCTTGCCTTCGCGCGCTACCAGCGCCACGGCCTCGTCGTAGAGCTGGTCGCTGCCGTCCGATCCGCCGCTGCCGCCGGCGCCAAACATGTCCGGTGCGTCGTCGGTGGTGACGTCCTCGATGTAGCGGGGCGCGCCCTGCGCCTTCAGGTGTTTGACCACGTGCTCGACTTCCAGGTCGGAGACGAACGGCCCGTGCACGCGGGCGATGCGGCCGCCTCCGGCCATGTAGAGCATGTCGCCCTGGCCGAGCAGCTGCTCGGCGCCCTGCTCGC
>JAYOXJ010000453.1:0-2407 GCA_038152725.1 Rhodospirillaceae bacterium | reverse complement strand
GATCCGGTCTCGGCCTGGCCCTGTCCAAGCGGTTTATGGAAAAATTGAACGGTGAACTCCGCCTGGAGCGGAAACCCGTTTGCGGCACGCGCGCCACGGTTCTGTTGCCGGAAGCGAATACCGTTCGCTGAAATTTCGACACGTATTCGTTGGTCCGCTGAAAATGGGCGGGGACGACGGCGGATCGGTTCAGGGACAAGGCTAAGCCGTTCTGAACGGTTCTCGGATTTGCTAAATCCAGGCTGCAACATTAGCCATTCCCATCCCCTCTTGCTCACCCGCGATCCGTGGTAAAATAAGCGATTCGCAACCTTCAGCCGGTTCGGGGAGCCCGCCGCGATCATGCGTTCTGCCGCCACCGCCGCTCTCCGCATTGCCGTACTCGCGGCGGCGCTCGCGACGTCGTCCTGCAGTTCGATGCCGACGCTGAACGAAATGTGGTCGAGCCTGCCGTCGCTCCGGGCGCTGCCGGCGTTTCCCGACTTCAAGATCTGGGAGCGCATGTCGGGCGACCGCAAGTGCGCCACCGTTTCCGAAGAGGACGTCCGCCAGGTCAACTGGACGCGCGTGCCCGAGGTCAACATGCGGGTACGAAACGGCGAGTTCGAGCCGATGATCGTGCAGCTCAAACAGGGCTGGCCCTACATCTTCCGCATCCGCAACCGCGACGACAAAGCGCGCGTCTTCGCCGCCGACGACTTCTTTGCCAAGATGGCGGTGCTGCGCATCACCATCGACGACAAGCGCCAGGATAACCCCTGCGTCTCCCGCATCACCTTGCCGCCGCGCACCACCGCAGAGCTTCGCCTGGTCGCCGCGCGCGACGGCCGCTACGAGTTCGAGGACACGCCGGTACCGGTCGCCGGCCTCTTTTCCACCGGAGCCAGCGGCGTCATCGTGGTCGAGGAACGCTTCTCGGTGCGCTACCGCTCGACACAGCAATAGGGCCATCGATAGGGCCGGCAATCGGGCCAGAATACGGGCCGGCGATGGGGGTTGGTTTCGCCGGATCAAGGCTGGTATAGTCGCCGCGGAAGGTTGGCGCCGGACGGGCTTCTCGCCAACCCGGTCAGGTCCGAAAGGAAGCAGCCGTAACGAGTTTCGGTCCGGGTCGGTGTCCAGCCTTCCACTTCGCCCAGGGAGCTCCAGCAAGATAACCAACGCCGCATGAGCGATAGCAAGCCCGCCGACGAAAACGCGCCCGCCTCCGCGCCGGACCCGGACGCCCTGCCGGCCGGCGCCGACTACCGCGTGCTGGCGCGCAAGTACCGTCCAACCACGTTTTCGGGTTTGATCGGCCAGGACATCCTGGTGCGCACGCTGACCAACGCGCTCAAGACCGGCCGCCTGGCGCACGCCTTCATGCTTACCGGCGTGCGCGGCGTCGGCAAGACGACGACGGCCCGCATCGTGGCGCGCGCGCTCAACTGCATCGGCCCCGACGGCCAGGGCGGCCCGACCACCGAACCCTGCGGTGCGTGCCCCAACTGCCGCGCCATTTCCGAGGACCGCCACGTCGATGTGCTGGAGATGGACGCCGCCAGCCACACCGGCGTCGACGACATCCGCGAACTGATCGACGGCGTGCGCTACCGCCCGACCTCGGCGCGCTACAAGGTCTACATCATCGACGAAGTGCACATGCTCTCGAAGAACGCCTTCAACGCGCTGCTGAAGACGCTGGAAGAGCCGCCCGAGCACGTGAAGTTCATCTTCGCCACCACCGAGATCCGCAAGGTGCCGGTCACCGTGCTGAGCCGCTGCCAGCGCTTCGATCTGCGCCGTGTCGATGCGCCGCTGCTGGAAAGCCATTTCGGCGCCATCGCCGAGAAGGAAGGCGCGAAATTGAGCCCGACGGCGCTCTATCTCATTGCGCGCGCCGCCGACGGCTCGGTGCGCGACGGACTCTCGCTGCTCGACCAGGCCATCGGCCGCGCCGAGGGCGAGATCACCGAAGCCCAGGTGCGCGACATGCTCGGCCTCGCCGACCGCTCGCAGAGCTTCGATCTTCTCGAAGCCGCCATGGCCGGCGACGGTGCCGGCGCGCTTGGGCTGTTCGACCGGATGTTCAACGACGGCGCCGACCCGGCCGCCGTCATCGAGGACCTGCTCGAGGTGGTGCATCTCCTGACCCGCATCAAGGTGGTGCCGGCGGTGCTCGACGACCCCGCACTTCCCGAGATCGAGAAGAAGCGCGGCCGCGAGCTTTCCGAGCGGCTTTCCATGCCGGCGCTGAGCCGTGCCTGGCAGATGCTCCTGAAGGCGATCGGCGAGGTGCGCAGCGCGCCCGCCGCCCGCCAGGCCGCCGACATGGCGTTGGTGCGTCTCGCCTACACGGCGACGTTGCCGACGCCGGAGGAGGCGCTCAAGTCCTTGGATGCCGGCGGCGCCGCGACCCCGTCCGCAC
>JAYOXJ010000452.1:0-2408 GCA_038152725.1 Rhodospirillaceae bacterium | reverse complement strand
AAAAAAAGGGGTTGGAAAGGCCGGGCGATCCGTCTAACTTGATTTTTGCGCGCAACCCGTTGGGTTGCGAGGTCCCTCGGAAACGGGGTTTGACCATAACACTCTCCAGTTAGACGCCGGGTGATTCCAAACCAACTGGGTTCGGCGCACGGGGTACGTCAATACGGGATAGTTGACGGCGAAATAGCTTGGTGCATCCGCTGGCGGGGGCCGGTCGGATTAGGTCCAAGCGACCATACCGGATTGGTACATACGAATATGGCCATACGAAACGGCAAGGAATCATGAAACATAACGCTGGCAGTCGACGTTCGCGCAATCGCAACGGACCCAAACGCCAAGGTGGTGGCGGCGGCGGTCGTAACAACTACGAGAGCAACGGGCCGGACGTAAAGGTCCGGGGCACGGCGCAGCAGGTCCTTGAGAAGTATCTCGCGCTGGCCCGCGACGCGGCCTCCGCCGGCGACCGCATTCGCTCCGAGTCCTACTACCAGTACGCCGAGCATTATTTCCGCATCGTCAATGCCGACGGCAATGCCAACAACAACCCGTCCCAGGGCCGCCGCGATGGCCCTGGCTACGATCACAACCCCAACTTCTCCAACGAATCCGACGGCGAGTTCGACCAGGAGATCAGCGGTAGCGGTCCGCAGCCGGACGTGCCGCGCGGTGGCACGTTCGCGGCCGACGACGACGACGAAGCCGCGGCGCCGCAGGCGCCCGACGCTGGTGGCAACGGCGGCGTTCATGCCCAGCGCGAAGAGGAGCCTGCTTCCGGCCGCATCGACGAATCGGTGTTGCCCGCGGCCGTGCCGACCGCGCCGCGCCGCCGGCGTTCGCGTGGCAAGAGCGAAGACAGCGGCGGCGGCGACGCCGGCGAATCGGAAGCGGCGCAGGCTTAAGCTTTAAATCAGAGCCGAATTACAGAGCAGCCGGTTGGCCGACCTGGATGCCGTCGCCGACGCGGATTTCCCCGCCCTCGACAACACGGCCGTAAATGCCCATGTCGACGTGCCCGAAACCCATCATCAGAGTTTTCGGAATGTTGAGATCGCGCTCGGCGGTCTCCGGATTGACGTTGGTCGCGGCGCAACGATCGATGCGCTGGGTGATCGCGAACTTGACCCCACCGACCGTAATCTCGCGGCCGAGCCATTCGAACTCGGTCCAGGGCGCGATGCCCGCAATCCACAAATTGGCGCGAAAGCGGATCGGGTCGACAGGCTTCTTGGTCACTCGCTCGAGGTCGGTCACCGAAGCCAGATTCAAGAACGACAGAACCGGATTGGCGTGGTCGGACAGCGCGTGGTCGCCGGCCGCTTCGACGACGCGCGGACGCCCCTGGGCCTCGTCGCCGAGAAACGCCGCGAAGAACTGTTCGATGGTGGTGCGACCGATCGGTTCGGTGAGCTTGCCGCGCGCCACCTGCTTGCCGCCCCGAAACACCGTCAAGGTGTTGGTGTCGTCGTCGAATTTGATGTGCAGCTGGGCCAATTTTTCCGACCGCGCCAGGACGACGAACTTGGTCTTCGGCATCCATTCGCTGATCGAGCCGTCGGTCGGCGTCGAGCCGAGCGTCAGCGCAAACCGCCGGTCGTTGGGCATCGCCTTGCCGACGGCCAATTCGACGCTGTCGAGCGCCTCCGGCGTCAGGCTTTTGACGGGATGGCGGTAGATGCCGTCGAGAATGATATCCGAATTCGACATGGCCGTGAGGATGCCACCTGGGCGCTTCAAGTCAATGCATCGTTAATGCGGCCGCGTTACAGTATTTGACGGTTGCACGAGCCCGGCGACGGGCCATATCTGTATCAAGTACCCGCAACCGACGAAGGGTTTTGCGTTGCCGCCAAGCGGGACGCCGGATCCGGTCGAAATGAAAGGTTGTCGAAGATGGAATTCGAGAAATACACCGAGCGTGCGCGCGGATTCGTCCAGAACGCCCAGACTTTGGCGCTCAAATCAAACCACCAGCAGCTGACCCCGCTGCACCTCTTGAAGGTGCAATTGGAAGACCGGGAGGGCTTGGCGTCGAACCTGATCGATGCCGCCGGCGGCTCCTCGGCGCGCGCCTACGAGGCGCTCAACGCGGCTTTCGCCAAAATACCGAAGGTCGAGGGTGCCGGCGCCGGTCAGATTTACCTGGCCCCCGATACGGCCAGGCTTTTCGAACAGGCCGAACAGGCGGCGGAAAAGGCCGGCGACAGTTTCGTCACCGCCGAGTACCTGCTGCTCGCGCTGACCATGGCGACTTCGACCGAGGCCGGCCGCATTCTCAAGGAAGCCGGCGTCACGCCGCAGAACCTGAACACCGCGATTAAGGATTTCCGCAAGGGGCGCAAGGCCAATAGCGCCAGCGCCGAGGATACCTACGACGCGCTCAAGAAATATGCCCGCGATCTCACCGA
>JAYOXJ010000451.1:0-2408 GCA_038152725.1 Rhodospirillaceae bacterium | reverse complement strand
TTGAAGAGGAAATTCCACACTCAGCCGCCGCGAGAGGCCGAGATAGACGCAACGTCGCGGCCTTTCAATGCAACAAATAGCGCGCTGGACGCATCAAACGCGCTTGACGCGCACCAGAAAAGGGCCTACACGCATCATCTTAGCGAGACAGCGCATCGCGCCGCCAGGAATCACCAATGGACCACTTCTCGATCATTCAGGCCCTATGTCGCGCGGCAATGGCCGACGCTTCACCCGCCCTACGTAAGCAGATCGAGCGACTTCGCGACGCTTTGGCTAAGGATGGGGAGGCGAAGCAGTCCGCTGCTCTGACCAGCATCCTCACGACCGCTGATCGGACGAAGGAGCTTTCGCCAAGCCGGATCGAGCGCTCCAAGGCACAGATCTCGGGTGAGCCGCTGACGCGGAACACGCCTGTTCCGGTCGACCGTGAAACAGCCGCACCGTTGGCGGAGATTATCTTCCCGGCGGACATTCAACCGACCGCGCCGCTCTTCAACTCGACCGTCAGTCGTGCCATCGAGACAGTTATCGAAGAATGGGCCAACTTCGACGCACTATCAGAGATCGACATTCGGCCGTCCAAAACCTGCCTTGTTTACGGAGCTCCAGGGACTGGAAAGACAAGGCTGGCGCTTTGGATCGCGCAACAGCTCGATCTCCCCGTCGTGCTGGTGAAGCTGGACGGGCTCGTTTCGTCGTTCCTCGGCACGACCGCGCGCAATATCGGAAACTTGTTCGCATTCGCGAACCGTCACCGCTGCATCCTTCTACTCGACGAATTCGACGCGATCGCGAAAGTTCGTGACGATCCCCAGGAGGTTGGCGAGATCAAGCGCGTCGTAAACGCACTTCTGCAGAATCTCGATACGCGCCGCGATGTCGGCTTCACGATTGGCATCACCAATCACCCGAAACTCTTGGACACCGCCGTCTGGCGGCGTTTCGAGGTTCAGCTTGAGATTCCCAAGCCGGACTTCGAGATGCGAAAGGCAATCGCCGCGCATTTCATGCCACCAGTAAAGGCCCCGGACATCCACTTGCGCCTAATCGCATGGTTTACCGAAGGTTCGACTGGCGCTGAGATCGAGTCTCTCGTGCGCACATATAAGAAGGCCACCACCGTTCGTGAGGAGGACAAGCGCGGGCTACTCGATACGCTTCGCCAATTCGCCACGTTGAACGCGGCTCGGGTCCAAAGCGAACGCCGCGCGTTGCTATTCGACGACTCCAGCAATCTGTTTCGGGCGATGCGGGATGATCCGATCCTCGGCTTCTCAATGGCCGACATCGGTGAGATTGCCGGCAAGGACAAATCGACGGTCAGTCGTCAGCTCGGCCGCGCGGCCAAGTCTGGCGAGGCGGAGACGCTAAATGGCTAGTCCCATTTAAGACTCCACGGCCCCGGTCACCATCGGGGCTCTTTTTTTGCCTTCGTCGCAGGATCCTTTACACCGGATTTCCTATGTAATACCGTCCCACACCCTACATACCGGTGCATGACGGACCAACATGAATCCTATCGCGAACTTCTTGATCTGGGTCGGCGTGGCGACCCCGGCGCTGGTCGGGTTCGGCTACCTCGCGGTCCAGGCAATCGCGGGGCAGCCGTGATCGCCCGCCGCGTCGATATCCCCTCCCCAGGCTTCTACCGGTTCCGGCGCGTCAAGGGCGGGCCCTGGGTCGCCGCCGAGATCACCTTCGGCCCGGCGGTCGATCCGGTGACCGGCGAGACCCTGGACCGCTCCCCCCGTTTCGATGTCCGCGTGTCCGGCGCCGCCGTCACCGGCCCCGAAGCGAAGTGGATGCTCGACCGCGTCCACCACTGGGGCCAGCCCATCACGGAATCCGAGCACGCACTGCTTTGCGCGACTCGCGACTGGGCGTTGAAGCACGCCCCTCACATGCCCGAGGCCACCCCGGAGAAGACGGTCGTGGTCACGGAAATCCCCAGACTGTTTCACCCGAGAGGACAAGCACTATGAGCGTTCAGGAACAGGAAGCTGCGACGGCCGGCATCGGCCACAATTCGGCGGCAGAGGACCCGTTGGTCGCATACCGGGCCGATGTCCTGGTGCGGGCCGGCGACCTCAAGAAGAAGCTGGTCGACCTGCGGGTCGAGATGCGGACGGTCCCGGCCGAGATCGCCGACGAGGACACCGCCAAGCTGGCGACCGACTTCATCCGCAAGTGCCGGGCCGTCCGCAAGACCGCCGACACGTTCTTCGTCGACGAGAAGAAGCCCCACCTCGAACGCGGCAGGATCAGCGACGAGCTCAAGAAGCTGCACCTCAACGAGTTCGACAAGCTGCTGACCGCCATCAACGCCCGGCTCTCGGTCTATCAGGTCGCCAAGGACAAGGCCGAGCAGGAGCGGCAGGCCGCCGAGCGCAAGCGGATCGCCGAGG
>JAYOXJ010000450.1:2023-2413 GCA_038152725.1 Rhodospirillaceae bacterium | reverse complement strand
CGCAGCGAGGTCCAGCCTCGCCCGTGACGTCCACGCCCCGCTGTCTGCACGCGTGACCAGACAACCATCCTGCCCGGCGCGCCGTTGGCCGCCAGGCGTTTGGCTTCTTCGCTGGTGCTGTCCAGGCTGTCATGTGCGTCCAGCACCCAGCCGGACGGCACCTGCGGGGGGTGAGTCATCCGGCGAACAGGACGGATGCCGCTGCTTCAGCGCCCGTCAGGACCGGCGCCAGACCGATGAAGAAGAACACGGTCACGAGTGCCGTCACCGTCACGATCGTGGAGATTTCGCGGCCAGGTGCGGAATCGAAGGCCTCCGACGGTTCATCGAAATACATGATCTTGATGATGCGCAGGTAATAGAACGCACCCACCACGCTCGCCAGAAGAC
>JAYOXJ010000450.1:0-2013 GCA_038152725.1 Rhodospirillaceae bacterium | reverse complement strand
TGGCCGCACGGAACACGAAGAACGTGGCGAAGAAGCCACCGAGTGGCGGGATACCGGCCATCGAGAACATGAAGATCGCGAGTGCCGCAGCCATCATCGGATTGGTCTTGCTGAGCCCCGCAAGGGAGCCGATATCCTCTACCATCTGGCCCTGGCGGCGCATCGCAAGAATGCAGCCGAATGTGCCGATGTTCATGAACAGGTAGATGGTCAGATAGACCAGCATACCGGTAGCACCCTGTTCATTGCCCGCGGCGAGACCGACCAGCACGAAGCCCATATGGCCGATGGAGCTGTAAGCCATCAGGCGCTTGATGTTGGTCTGCACGATGGCGGCGAAAGAGCCGAGGATCATCGAGGCGACCGAGATGAACCAGATCACCTGCTGCCATTCGGCAACGAGCGGTCCGAACGGCTCCAGCAGTACGCGGGCAAACAGCACCATGGCCGCGATCTTCGGAGCGATCGCAAAGAAAGCCGTCACCGGCGTGGGTGCGCCTTCTTAGACGTCAGGCGTCCACATATGGAACGGCACCGCCGAGACCTTGAATGCCAGCCCGGCCGTCACGAAGACGATGCCGATCACCGCACCGATGGACGCGCCCTCACCTGCCGTGAACTGACTGGCCAGCGCGCCGAAATTGGTGGTGCCTGCGAACCCGTACACCAGCGACATACCGTACAGCAGGATGCCCGAACTCAGCGCACCGTGGACGAAGTACTTCTGGCCGGCCTCCGAGGAGCGCAGCGTGTCGCGCCGGATGGCAGCGACCACATAGAGCGCCAGACTCTGCAACTCGATACCGATATAGAGCGAGATCAGGTCGTTGGCCGACACCATCATCATCATGCCGAGGACGGCCAGAACGATGAGGATCGGGAACTCGAACTGGTCGATCCCCTCGCGCATGTTGAACGGAATGGCGAGGATTAGCGCCAGGGCCGCACCCACGATCAGCAGGATCTTCGCGAAGACGGCGAAATCATCGACGACGAACTGGCCGTTGAACGCCAGCGTTGTCCCGACCGGACCGGCGAGGACGAGCAGCGCGGCCACGATGAGGACGCCCACGCCCAGCCAGGACACGAAGCGGGCCGAATTCTCGCCCCGGAACGCACCGAACATGAGCATGACCATGCCCGCGACGGCGACGAACAGTTCCGGCGCTGCGGCTGTGAGATCGGCAGAAATATCCATGGTCCGTCTCCTGCCCTAGCGTCCGGCCAGATTGAGCGGTTCGACCGCCGAAAGCGCCGACTGGTAGTTCTGCAGCAGGTTCGACACGGTCGCGTCAAACACACTAAGAAACGGATCCGGCCAGACACCCATCCAGATGACCAGCACCACCAGCGGCGCGAAAATCGCGATCTCGCGGGGCTCAAGGTCCATTATCTGCTTGAGATGCTCCTTCTCCAGCTTGCCGAAGACGACGCGCCGGTAGAGGTAAAGCATGTAGGCGGCGCCGAGGATCACACCGGTCGATGCCAGCATCGCCACCCAGGTGTTGTCCTGGAACGTCCCGACGAGGACCAGGAACTCACCCACGAAGCCACTTGTCCCCGGAAGGCCAACCGATCCGAGCATGAACACCATGAATACGAAGGCGTACTTCGGCATTCGCTCCACAAGTCCGCCGTAGTGCGATATTTCACGGCTGTGCTCGCGGTCATAGATCACGCCGACACACAGGAACAGCGCGGCAGAGACGATGCCGTGGCTGATCATCTGGAACATCGCACCGTCGATTCCCTGTTGGGTCGCGGTGAAGATGCCTATGGTCACGAAGCCCATATGGGCCACCGAGGAATAAGCAATCAGCTTTTTCATGTCCTCCTGGGCGAGTGCCACGAGCGAGGTGTATATGATCGCGATAACCGAGAGCGTGTAGATCAGCGGCACGAACTGCTCGGAAGCCAGCGGCAGCATCGGCAGCGAGAAACGTAGGAAGCCGTAGCCCCCCATCTTCAGCAGCACGCCCGCCAGGATGACCGAACCGGCGGTTGGCGCCTCCA
>JAYOXJ010000449.1:0-2436 GCA_038152725.1 Rhodospirillaceae bacterium | reverse complement strand
CCGACCGCCGCGTGGGATGACATAAAGCCGGGCTTCGAAAGCGCCAACATGTAGCTGAAGTTTGCCGTGGTCGACGCCCACACGGCGTCGAGCGAAAAGGCTTCATAGAATAAGCCGCGCCGGACGGGCCCGCCGTCGGATCGCTCACAAGAGCATCCGGCGGCGGGCTTTTTCGTGCCTGCGCATCGCCACGACTGGCAAACGCCAGACAAATCCCCCATTCTTTTCCGCAGCACGGCTGGAATCCGCCAAGCCGTCGCGCCGGAACCTTTCGAATGGGCGAACCTCAACAGTCACCATCGCAACCGACCGCAGCCTGGCAGGCGGTTGCAAGACGCCTCGCGGCATTGACCGATCTCAGCGACGACGAAACGGCGTTCCTCGAGGCGGCCCCGATCGACCTCCGCCAGTTCGCCGCCGGCGAGACGATTTTCACGGAGGGCACACGCCAGGAATGCATCTTTCTCTGCATGGCCGGATGGGGCGCGCAGTTCCGCATGCTCCCGGACGGCGAGCGCCAAGTCGTCGATCTCATTCTGCCGGGATGCCTGTTCGGCCATTTCGCCAGCGACGACGGCATCTATGTCAGCGCCGCCGAAGCCCTGATCGATCTGGCGGCAGCCATCTTGCCTACGTCATTCCTCGGCGCCATGGCGCGCGAACAGCCGCGCCTTACCGCCGCTTTCGCCTTGGCACTCGGCGAGGAATCGAGCCGGCTCGCCGAGCGCGTCGTCAGCCTGGGGCGGCGCGACGCCGAGATGCGTCTCGGCCACTTCTTTCTGGAACTGCGCCACCAGCTGGCCCCGGCGGGAGAGGCCGACCGCACCGAGGTCCGGCTCCCGGTACCGCAACGCGAGATCGCTGATTTTCTCGGCCTGACACCGGTGCACGTCAGCCGCACCATGCGCCGGATGCAGGAAGCCGGCATCATCGATTACGACGGCGAATTCGTGGAAATCCTCGATCCCGCGAACCTCGCCATCGAGTGCGATTTCGACGCCGAGCGCCTGAACGCCGCACAGGTCCCGGCGGCCATCCGCGCCGCCCTGCTCGCCCGCGATTAAAGAACCGTCCACACGTCGCCTACCGGCCGTTATCTGGATTTGCGACGATTTCGCGCCGGCCGCTTGCCGGCCACGCGGACCAACCGTCGAAACTTGAGGCATTCGAGATGGCTCGGCGCCTTGCATCTCGCGGCGTGCCGAAGCCCATCGCGCATGGCGGTAAGTTCTCGGATGGTCCGGTCCAGTTCGTCGGCTTTCTCCATAAGCCGCTCCCGGTCGATGTCGAGCCGCCCATCGGCAGTAAACATGTCGGAAATCTCGGTCAGCGAAAGGCCGGCGCGCCGGCCCAGCGCGATCAGCGAGAGGCGCTCGAGCTCGAGCACGTCGAACAGGCGCCTGAGCCCGTTGCGTCCGACGGAGCGAATCAGACCCTTTTCCTCGTAATAGCGCAGTGTCGATGGTGGCAACCCGCTTCGTGCGGCCACTTCGCCGATATCGATTGCCAGCGCCATGTCGGAATCCCCTTGACCTCAAGTTGACTTGAATTTGTATGGTACAGACCGACATGCTCACACACAACACGACGAGGATCGGACATGGACCCTGAATTTTGGCATCAGCGCTGGCAGGCGAACCAGATCGGCTTTCACGAGGGCCAGGTCAACGCGCTGCTCGCCCGGCACTTCGATGGCTTGTCGCTTGCGAAAGGGTCGCGCGTATTCCTGCCGCTCTGCGGCAAGACCCGTGACATCGCCTGGCTGCTCTCGAAGGACTTTCGCGTCGCCGGCGCCGAACTCAGCGCCATCGCCGTCCGGCAACTGTTCGAAGAGCTCGGCGTTGAACCGCAATTGACCGAGATCGGAAAGCTCATCCGCCATAGCGCCGACGGCATCGACATCTTCGTCGGCGACATCTTCGATCTCTCCGCCATCGCCCTCGGTCCGGTCGATGCGATCTACGACCGCGCCGCCATGGTCGCTTTCCCGCAAGCCATGCGCGAGCGCTATGCCGCACACCTGATGAACATTTCCAAGTGCGCGCCGCAATTCCTGATCAGCTTCGAATACGACCAAAGCAAATTCGACGGCCCACCGTTTTCGGTCACCGAAGCGGAGATCCGCCGCCACTACGACGACCGCTACACGACGACTATGGCGGAATCGGTCGATCTGGCGGATGGGCTCAAGGGAAAGGTACCGGCTACAGAGGCCGCGTGGTTCCTTCGACCGAGTTGATCTACGAGGCGGCGTTCCGCTCGAAGAACGCGCGCAATTGGGCGAGCAGGAAATCCGTCGCCTCCTCCGCGATCCAATGGCCGCAGTCGGGGATGGTGCCGCCGGTGACATTCTCGGCCATGCGCTTGAGCGACCCGACGGTTTCCATGCCGCGCCCGAACCCCTTCTCACCGCCAAACCCCAGCACCGGCATCTTG
>JAYOXJ010000448.1:0-2445 GCA_038152725.1 Rhodospirillaceae bacterium | reverse complement strand
GATTACCGCCATGATGAAAAGCGCGACGATGAACGCCTTCGACAGGAAGGCCTCGGCTTTCTCCTGCTCTTCGCTCTCGCCCTTGAATTTGACCTCGATGCGGTGATCGAGCCCGGCCTTCTCGATCCATGCCCGCACCGCGCGGGTCTTATCGTCGGCCAGCAGTCCCGCGGCAACGTCCGCCTTCACCGTCATCACGCGCCGGCCATCGGAGCGATAGATCTTGCTGACACGTGGTTTGGCACGGCGTTCAACGAAGTTGGAGATGGGGACCGCGCCGGCCGCGGTCTCGGCGCGAAGGTGGTCGAGCCGGTCGATGGTGCGGTAGCTCTCCGGATAACGCACGCGGATGTCGATTTCGTCGTCGGAATCGTCCGGGCGGTACTCGCCGAGCTTGATGCCGGTCGTCACCATCTGCACAGAGCGCCCGATCAGGTCGACGTTGGCGCCGAACTTGGCGGCTTGGGCGCGATCCACGGTCAATTCCCAATCGATGCCGGGTAGCGGTCGGTTGTCCTCGATGTTGGTGAGGCCGCCGATTTCCTCGAAGCCGGCGCGTACCTTGGCGACAGCGGGCCCGAGCAGCGCCGGATAGCGGCTCGCCAGTTGCACCTGCACGGGCTTCCCCGTCGGCGGGCCGGCCTCGTCCTTGCGCGTATCGACGACGACGCCAGCGATGTTCTTGGTTCGCGCCAGTATGTCGGCGAGGATGGCGTCGGCCTTGCGGCGCTTCCACCAGTCGGCCAGTTCCAGCGTGATGGTTCCGATGACGTCGTCGGCCTGCTGCGCTTGATCGTCCTCGCCGGTGCGGGTGTAGACGGCATTGAACTCGCCCCGCTCGGTATTGACCTGCAGGACCGGCGCCTCGACCTCGCGCATCAGCGCATCCTTCTCGCCGGTCGAGAGGTTGCCGCGTGCCTTGACCTCGAGCTTGACCCGCTCGGGCTCTACGTCGGGGAAAAATTCGATGCCACGACCGAAATGCGCATATGCCACCTGCACGCAGACCAATAGCGCCACCGACGCAAGCAATACCTTGAGTGGATGACGGATGGCGCGGGATAACACGTCGATATAAAAACCGGTGAAACCACCGAGTCCTGCCAGGCTGCCGCCCTCACCGCCGGCCAACTGCTTGGCGATGGCATTTTCGGCACCCCCGGCCTTCTTGCTGGTGATCGCCGCCCCCAGCGTCGGTACGAAGATCAGCGCCATCAAGAGCGACGCCGAGAGTGTCGCGATCAGGGTGAGCGGCAGGAATTTCATGAACTCGCCGACGACGCCAGGCCAGAACATCAATGGCAGAAACGCGGCGAGCGTGGTCGCCGTCGATGCGATGATCGGCCAGGCCATGCGCTTCGACGCCAACCCGTAAGACGCACTCGGGCTTTCGCCCTCGCTCATCTTGCGGTCGGCATATTCGGTGACGACGATGGCACCGTCGACCAGCATCCCCACCGCGAGGATTAGCGCGAACAGCACGACGATGTTGATGGTCAGGCCGGCGGCGCCGAGCACCAGGATGCCGGTCAGAAACGAACCTGGAATGGCGACGCCGACCAGCGCGGCCGAGCGCAGCCCCAAGGCCCAGACGACGACGATCATAACCAGCAGGATCGCCGCGATGACGTTGTTCTGCAGATCGCCGAGCATCTGGCGGATGTTACCGGAGCGGTCGTTGTGGTAACCGACTTCGATGGCGTCCCGCAGCGTCTCCGGCCATTCGGCGCGCTCGCTCTCGACCAGCTTCCGGACCTTGGCGACGGTATCGATGATGTTCTCGCCGGTGCGCTTGGAAACCTCGAGCGCAACGGCGCCGTGGCCGCCTACGCGGGCGAAGGTGGTCGGATCCTTGAACCCGCGGCGCACCGTGCCGATGTCGCCCAGGGTGACGACGGCGTCGCCATCGGCCGTGACCGGCATGGTGACGATGTCGGCGACCTTCTCGAACAGGCCCGGCACCTTGATGGTGAACCGGCCCTTCCCCGTATCCTGGGCACCGGCGGCGACCAGCAGGTTCGAATTCTTGACCGCGTTCACGGTATCAACGACGGAAAGCCCGTAGCTCTCGACCTTGACCGGATCGATCAGGATTTCGACCAGTTCCTCGCGGTCGCCGGCAATCTGCACCTTGAGGATTTCCGCCAGCCCCTCGATGCTGTCCTTCAAGTCGCGCGCGAGACGCAAGAGTGCGCGTTCCGGCACGGCACCCGACAGCGTGACCACCACCACCGGGAACAGCGAGAAGTTGACCTCGTGGATTTCCGGCTCGTCGGTATCCTCGGGGAGGTCCGGCTTGGCTAGGTCGACCTTCTCACGGACATCGCCGAGCGCCTTGTCGACGTTGAACCCGGCCTCGAACTCGAGCGTCACATTGGCGCCGCCTTCGTAACCAGTGGCACGCATCTCCTTGACGCCTTCAATGGAACGAAGCTGCTGCTCCAT
>JAYOXJ010000447.1:0-2450 GCA_038152725.1 Rhodospirillaceae bacterium | reverse complement strand
CGGAACTTCATTCGACAGCCTGGAGGGGCAAATCTGGTACGATGGCAAGTTGGTTCCCTGGAAGAGCGCCAACATACATGTCCTGACCCACGGGCTGCACTATGCCTCCTGCGTGTTCGAGGGCGAGCGTTCCTACGGCGGCAAGATCTTCAAGTTGCGTGCGCATACCGACCGCCTGCTCAAATCGGCCGAGGCGATGGGTTTCGCCATCCCCTACAACGCCGACCAGATCGACGCCGCCTGCAAGGAAGTCTGCAAGGTCAACGGCATCGTCGACGGATACCTGCGTCCGGTGGCTTGGCGCGGCAGCGAGATGATGGGCGTGTCGGCCCAGAACAACACCATCCACCTGGCCATCGCCGCCTGGCCGTGGCCGTCCTATTTCTCGCCCGAGGCGCGCATGAAGGGCATCCGGCTCAAGACCAGTAAGTGGCGGCGTCCGGCGCCGGACACGGCGCCGGTCCATGCCAAGGCCGCCGGCCTCTATATGATCTGCACGCTCTCCAAGCACGCCGCCGAGCGCGACGGCTACGACGACTCGCTGATGCTCGACTACCGCGGCCAGATCGCCGAGGCGACCGGCGCCAATATCTTCATGGTGATGGGCGACGGCAAACTGCACACGCCGACGCCGGACTGCTTCCTCAACGGCATCACCCGCCAGACGGTGATCGAGCTGGCCAAGGGGCGCGGCATCGAGGTGATCGAACGCGCCATCATGCCCGATGAGCTGAGCAAGGCGACGGAGGTGTTCCTGACCGGTTCGGCCGCCGAAGTGACGCCTGTCGGCGTCATCGACGACCACAAGTTCACGGTCGGCGACATCACCAAGGTGCTGATCGACGACTACGACAAGGCGGTCGGCAAGACCGCCGACGCCGACGCGGCCTAATCGGCCCCATGACTAACCGACCGCAAGCCTGGCAGAATTGAACCGGGGGTGCCGGAACGGCACCCCCGGTTCGTCGTTTCCGCGCGTCCGGAAACCCCTGGCGCCGGGTGGCGGGACCGCGCCGCGAATCGGGCGACGGTTTTCGGCCGGTAACCGGCGGACCGCAAAAAAGATTTTTTGCCCCAAGCAAAAATTTTTACTTCACACATGCGCCGTTTAACGATATTGAACGGTTTCCCAAGTAAACAGCACCCAAGCACGGGACTGGTAGTTTTAACAATTTGGACGTTGGCCTTCCGGATAGGGTCCGGAGGTTGCGTTTAGGAGGTACCATGCGTTGGAATGCTATCGAAGCGCCGCCGACGTAGTTCGGTCAAAAAATCCGCAGAACCCGGTATTCTGCATTCGCCCCGCCGCAGCTAAGCGGGCAGCAGAGTGGTTCCGCGCAAGGTTTCCCGGCAATAGTTTTTACGCGGTCAAGGCGAACCCCGCCCCCTGGCTGATCGACACCCTGAGTTCGGGTGGCATCAACCATTTCGACGTCGCCTCGATCAAGGAAGCGCGGCTGGTACGCGGGCGCAGGCCCGACGCCACGCTCGGTTTCATGCATCCGGTCAAGGCACCGGAGGCCATCGCCGAGGCGTATTCCGAACACGGTGTGCGAATCTTCTCGCTCGACAGCGAAGCCGAGCTTGAAAAGATCATGAAGGCGACGGGCAATGCCCGCGACCTGACGCTCTGCATCCGGCTTTCGGTGCCGGGACAGCACGCCAAGATTCCGCTCGGCACCAAGTTCGGCGTCCGCGGCAACGACGCGGTCGCCCTGATGCGCCGTACCCGCCAGGTGGCGCAGCGCCTGGGGGCGTGTTTCCATGTCGGCAGCCAGACCCTTGCGCCGTCCGCCTTCACCACCGCGCTCGACGTGGTGCAGAAGACGGTCATCCGCTCGGGCGTCATCCTCGACGTGCTCGACGTCGGTGGCGGCTTCCCCGCCATCTACCCGGGCATGACGCCGCCGCCGCTGGAACTCTACATCGAAGAGATCGAACGCTGCTTCGAGCGCAACATGCTGGTGCCCGAGAACTGCGAACTGTGGTGCGAGCCCGGTCGCGCGCTCTCGGCCGAAGCCGCCTCCCTGATCGTCCGCGTCGAGCACCGCAACGGCTCGGCACTGCACATCAACGACGGCGTGTTCGGTGCGTTGTTCGACGCCGGCACGCTCAACTGGCGCTATCCGGTCTCGCAGATCGGCCACGAGGAAGGCGCCGATTCACTCAAGGCGTTCCGTTTCTTCGGTCCGACCTGCGACGATCACGACATGATGAAGGGTCCCTTCATGCTGCCCGAAACCATCGGTGCGGGCGACTATGTAGAGATCGGCATGCTCGGTGCCTATGGCGCCACCATGCGCAGCGACTTCAACGGCTTCGCCACGCACGAAGACATCGAAGTCACGGAACTGCCAACATTGACGATGTATGGTCAAGACCAGGCCGCGGCCGTTTCGCGGAACTGAGGAGAGCCGAATTGCAAGACACTACCCGGACTGACAACCGCA
>JAYOXJ010000446.1:0-2453 GCA_038152725.1 Rhodospirillaceae bacterium | reverse complement strand
GATGGTTTGGCTCCTACACAGAAATGATTCAGGAAATACGAACCAACCTACTTCCTCACCTGAAACCAGAGATTATGGAAGCCATCGCTTATAAGAACGCAGTGAGAGTATTTTCGCTGACTGATTGAATCTGCGTTGGCTCGGCATACGCTACAAGGCATCTCCACAGCTCTGCGCGAATCGGGGCATACCAACAAGAGAGGCATTAAGACACTCTCTTTAAGCATGCTTCGGAATCGCCCAAGTCAGCCGTCACTAGTCAAACTGACACGCGCATCGAAGCTCAAAATAGTGGGCAACCGCTCCCTTATCCCCGTAAATACGCAAAGAGCGGACTTGCCGTGGCTCAAATTTGGTGGCAGTGCAGCCAACACCCAACGCGGTTTTGCCATCCTTCATCGGCATGCACTTCAGCTCAGCTGACAAGATAAACTGACTTTGACTGGTATTCAATTGACACCGATCCCAACCAACCGGGAGCTCGGTAAACTCAATTGCCTCATGGGTTTTCAATGGGCCAGGCTTAACTCGGAACTCCTGAACGGTTTTAGGGCCCGGTAACGCCTTATGAACCACCACAACTTGGGCATTGGCCATACCAAACGTCAAAAAAATTAATGAAAAGATTTTGCCTTGCAACATTGGTTAGCTATTGCCGTCGATGCTTTTGAAAGAAGTCTACAGTCAATTGGAGTGCTTGGTTGGAAATATTTGCATTAAATCCATCCGCCCGGCAAGGCATGCAGTCCCAACTATGGCCGACATCTTCGAATACCACTTCATTGACCTTTGCGCCTCGCTTCATTTCCTCAGAGATTTGAGGCAGAACAAAACTGCTCCGCTGAATCGTATCCTTTCCACCCACCAAGGCCAATAGCGGGCTACTATTAGTATCAAAATACGAGGCCGGATACCCATCAAAACCCGCTTGCTTCGGCCATGCCCAAACCCCGAAGTGGGTCGCCGCCGCGTTAACGAGGCGCTTTGCGGCGAGGTAACTAGCCCAATATCCACCATTTGAAAATCCAACAGCAAAAATGTTTCTCGGATCAACCCGAGCATCTTTTCGCATGATCGCGATGATCTCTCCCAAGTCCCCCTCAATCGCCCTTCGGTACGTTGTCCACGTCTCAAACCGATTCGCCTTGGTGATACCGTGTCGTCTGAAAAAATCTGGGGCGTAAACCACATACCCAGCATTCAAATACTTTGGGATTTGATGTCTGACGGTTTTGAAGCCGCCACTCGTGTGCAGCAAGACTACCGCTGGATGTGGCCCGGGCCCCTCAGGGTATTTCACGTCATGATAGATTGGCTCACCGAGAACCGCCGTCGCTAAGATTGAGCAAGCAGCGCTTGTAATTGAACGCAGTAAGGACGAGGGGGTCAAATTATTTCTCAACGATTGCCAGGCTGTAAAAGGACTCAGCAGACCTTTTAATATTCACATTATGCTCCCGCAGACCTTGCTCCCTACTTCCTGATCGGTGTTGAACCTGTCTCCGTTCTCCAGATCAGCCCCTCTCTCTTTAGGTGGACCATCATCACAGCGTCTGATGTACCGTTTGGGAAATGACTTATTGAGTGCATCACCAATACATCGTCATTTTCATAAAGACAACGGCGGTCGGTTTGCTTTATCGTGTCCATCAGCTCGCGCCTGTCGTCAAATGACATCTCACTTTTTCTCAGCACCCTCCCAGTTGAGTGAAATAGAAATTCCCAATCCTCCTGAAACAGAGCGGCCTCAGCCTCCGCGTCTTTTCGATCCCACGCATCAACAATTTTTTGAAATAACATTTGTCACTCTTTCCTTATGTCAAAGACCTATCAACTATTTTGTTGAATAAAGGATATCCGCAGGCCTTGTATTCACCACAAAAAGGGTTTAGCCATGAACGTATAAAAAAATAGAGCCCAAGCAGCACACACCCCAACTTCCTATTTTCTGACTGCCATCTTTAGTTGACAATACAAATAACATACAACGCCAAAGCGTGCGTGCAATGGTATGAAACATTCTTTCCCAATTTTTTTGTCCCGCTTGATAGAAACTGCCGGCAAGCATTTGAAGGAGAACGTTGTGGCAAGCCTGAGTGACATTAGGGAGAAAGCCGAGTTTAGCGACCTGTTTGAGGGGCAAGCCCAGCATGCGCTGCTCGCCGCCTTGTTGTATGTCGGCGCGACTAGTCTTCTCGCCCCGACCTCAAACGCTGTTTGGGGGTTAACCTCTTACGAATGGGCGATGTGGTCTATTTGGTTGGCGATCACTCATCAGGTCATTGTCGCCGTCGTCTTTCGGACACAGTTGCTCTTTAACACGTGGCAGCGTCTGTTTGGCACTCATGACATAAAGACATGGGCTATCGTATTCATGCCGTTATTGCTTGCTAGACCGTTTACCGTCTTAATGGTTGGTCTAAGCGATACCACGTCTCTCGGGGCGCCCAGCA
>JAYOXJ010000445.1:0-2483 GCA_038152725.1 Rhodospirillaceae bacterium | reverse complement strand
CGTTGAGCTTGCCGACCAACGCCAGCACGTCGGCCTCGGGCGTCTCCGCCGGGAGACGATGCTCGATCGAATTCATCCCCGCCGCTCGTGTCTGCTCACCCTTGTTGCGCACGTAGACGGCGCTGGCCGGATCGTCGCCGACCAGCACAACAGCGAGACCCGGCTGCAACCCGTGCGCAGCCGAGAGCCGCCCGACCTCCGCCGCTACACGCGCGCGCAGCCCCTCAGCAAAAGCCTTGCCGTCTATGATGTTGTCCGTTGTCATTTCTCAATTCCTCCCGAAATCCCGTCGATTCGCACGATATGTTCTATCGGCGCGTCCCATGCCTTTGCACCTGGTTGAGCACGTCCAAGAGAAGTAATTACCCAATCGCCGGCACTCAGATCAAATTGGGGGATGTAATCTTATGATACGGATTTCTTATTAAGAGCCAGATTCAGGTGATCGATTCGGCACGGTTTCAACCCGGGAAAATCCCCGGCTAATTGGCGCGAAACAAGGGCTTGCGGAGGTGGCGACGTTGAAAAACTAGTGAATTTCCGGGACAGCGATGCCAAGATGATATTCGGTCGCTTCTATCAAATCATAATTTATTTGAGGTTTACGAATGACGGGCCCTCAGGAATATTCTGGGCATCGCCATTCTAAGAATAAACTACCTCCACTGTTGCCAAGGCGTTTCACAAAACAGGTAAATCGAGTCGTAAGGAGAAATACTATGCCGGCACGCAATCATAGTCAGTGGCTCGCGAAGCCACCCGTCGAGTTCGTGGACAGCCGGATTTACTCTGATCCCGGTATCTTCGAAGAAGAACTGGAGATGATCTTCAAACGCGTATGGATTCCCGTGTGTCACGAGTCCGAGGTCGCCGAGCCGTATGATTTCCGGACCTCCTCAATTGCACGCGAGCCGATCATCGTCACCCGCGGCCCCGACAACAACGTCCGCGTCTTCCTCAACGTTTGCCCGCATCGCGGCATGTTGATCGAACGTCGTCCGTCAGGAAGCTTCCTGGAGGGGTCCGCATCGGGCACGCCCAAGCACATGACCTGCATGTTCCATGCATGGCAATTCGATATGAAGGGCAACTGCGTCGACATCACGCGCGGTGAAGAAGGTTACGGTGAGCGCTTGAAGAAAGAACAGGTCGGCCTCCGCCGCCTGCGCTCCGAGGTCGGTTACGGTGGGTTCGTGTGGGTCTGCCTGTCGGACAATCCACCGATGTCGCTTAAGGATTTCATCGGCAACGCTTTTGATTGCCTGATCGAATCCGTCGACGCCGAACCGCTCGAAGTGTTCCACTACCACAAAGCCATCATCGGCTGTAACTACAAGCTGTGGCACGACACCAACAGCGAGTTCTATCATGACTACATGCACTACCATAACCGCGTGACCGGTTTTAACGCCGAGTATTTCGCGCGCGAAAACACCGGGTTCCCGAACGGCCACGTCAACGTCGGCAGCTTCGAGGTCAAATACGACCAGTATGAGGGCTTCGAGTCGCGCGAGGAACTCTCTTTCCCCAATCTGCCGCCGAACCAGTGGTACATGATCGACCTGTTCCCGGGCATGAACTTCAACCTGCGCGGCTCGGCCTATCGGTGCGACATCGTCACGCCGCTCGGACCGGACAAAGTGATGATCGAATACCGCGGCCTTGGGCTTAAGCGCGACACACCCGAGGAACGCATGGTCCGAATCAAACATCACAATTCCATTTGGGGGCCGTTCGGCCGCAACCTGCACGAGGATTTGATCGGCGTGCAGGGGCAGGGCACCGCGATGCAGACCGGCGCCGAACCGCGCCGCATCCTGCATGGCCGTCATGAAAACAACACCATCCATGACGAAGTCGGCATGCGGCACTACTACCACGAATGGGGGAAGTGGGTGAACCGCAACCCGGCAGATCCGATGAAGGAATTCGCGGTCGCCGCCGAATAGTCTTTAGCTTGCGGTCGACCGTGGACTGCCGGCCAGATCGCGCCGGCAGTCCGCGGCGACTTCATTCGAACCAAACTCAGGGCCGAACGCTCGCTTCCGATGTGCCGGCGAAGCGGCGGGCTGTCAGGAAATGAAGAGGAAACCGACAATGAGCGCCACGGAAATGGTGAAAGACACGATTTATCGGTCTTGCTTGCTGCTCGACGATCAAAAATGGGACAACTGGCTGGAATTGTGCGACGAGGGTTTCGAGTACAAGATAACGTCGTACAGCCCCGAAATCCGCAAGGATATGATCTATTTCTCGGGTGATCGTCACGAGCTCGAGACGATGATGGACATGCTGCCGAAGCACAATACCGACAATTCGCCGCTGAAGCGTCATGCCACGGTTTATACCGTCGATATCGGCGCCGACGGCAAGTCGGCCGAAGCTGTGACGTCCGTGGTCATCTACCAAAACATGCTCGATGGTGTGAGCTCTCACATCGATGCCGGGGAGAGCCATTTGTTTGTCGTCGGGCGCTACATCGA
>JAYOXJ010000444.1:0-2485 GCA_038152725.1 Rhodospirillaceae bacterium | reverse complement strand
TAAAATCATGGTATAAACAGGTCAAACACTAACCGTTACCTACTTCAGCCCCTTTATCTTTGTGCGCGATTCCATCGTCCAAGTGCATAATGCCGACCAAGTTCTGCGCGCGGATGGCGTGCCGTGTGCCGGAAAATTCCTTAAAAATGTGTTTGATGACGGCGTCGGCTTTCTTGCGATCCGCCTCGTAATAGTACGAAGCGAGCATATAGGGCTCCATCCACTTGATTAGGTCCATCGCCCCGGCGAACATCAGGTCGTCGACGTTGGTCTGGCTGAATGTGGTCTTGATGGTGCGCGCTTCCGACGTGCGCATCATCAGGCGCATGACCAGTTCTTGTGGTTTCCCTTCAGCCGCCGGCTGAGAATAGACGATATCGCCGGAGATGACGGTTGTCGGTAACCCAACAAGATTTCGCAGAAACGCGGCCGTCGAACGCAATGATAATCCGGTACCTGGGACGATGATGTCTGCGCCCTGCGCCCAATTGGTCTCGAGTTGCGTCCGGCGCATGGTGGTTTTGGCATTCTGCCGTATGTGTTCGAGATGCTGGACTAGGCGGTCGGCCACGACCTTGCCGCTGTATCCTTGGTCGGCCAGCGAATTCGGCACGCCTATAGGTTCGATCTGAATGCGGTTTTGGCTGATTTCCCATCCCAGCGCAGCAACCGCGCCAGCGACTGTCAGGAAGGTAATGAACGTCAGTACGATTCCACGCAACTGCGTAAGACAGGCATTAAAACGTTCAGGCCAACCGGCGTTGGTCGGCGCCTTTGCCCTGGCATGCCGTGACCGCATGCGCAACAATGCAAGGCTCGCGGAATGTCTACGATTCGGCATATCGACCCCATCCTAGTGGTCGTTATCCGAATACTACTATTTTTCTGATATGGAGAAAACTAGGTTTCCATTTCTCGTATTCATTTGCCCAGATACGGATCGGCGTATGACGACCGTCACATCGGCCTCGGCGCCGCGACGCCGTATTTCTCGAACCACGGCGCCATGCGCGGCAGGATCTCGGGATGCAGTTCGACGCCCTTCTCCGTCTGCTCGCGCCAAAGCCGGTAGGCCCGGTCGCCGGGAACCCGGACCGCATCGGTGCCGGCCATCGGCGGGACATTGCGGATGGTGTCGGCCAGGTGCCCGGTCTCGGTGGTGAAGGCGTCCGCACCGGCGAATGCGCCGGGATCGATCAACTGCAGGAAAACGTTGTTGCCGAACGGCTTATCCGCGCCCGGTGCACGACCCCATCCGGCCAGACCGGAGCTAAGCGCCTCGATAAGGATCGAGATGGCGGTGCCCTTGTGTCCGGTCTCGATCCCGCCCATAGGCAGGATGGCGCCGGGCGGGTCGCTGTAGAACGCTTCCGGGTCGTCGGTCGGGTTGCCGGCGGCGTCGACCAGGGACTTGTAAGGCAGTTTCCCGCCTTCCCGTCGCGTGCGTTCCAACCCGCGGTTGGTGGTCGCGGACGTCGCCATGTCGAACAGGATTGGATGATCCGGCGCCGGGATGCCGGCTGCGATTGGGCTGGTCGAGAGCGCCATCCCCCGGCCGCCGGCCGGCGCCACGCCGGTGGCACCCGGACTGGATGTGACCAGCAGTGCCATCGCGCCGGCCTCCGCCGCGCGCCGGCAATAGGTGGCGAGGCATGAGATGTTCTGGCTGCGGCCGATGGCGACGGAGACGACCGGATGCGCGCCGCCAATGACCGTGCTGCGCTCGAGTGCCAGTTCCAGCGCCTTGACCACGTTCCATTGCCCCGGCAACCCGCGGCCGTCGAGCCGCAGCGCGGCACCGTTGTCGGCGACGATTTCGGGCGCACCCGAGGTCGTCCATTTGCCGCCCTCCAGCTGCGTCAGGTAGGCCGGCATGAATTGCAGCCCGTGCGTGGTGTAGCCGAGCAGGTCGGCCTCGACCAAAATCTCGGCGACGACGCGGGCGACCTCGCCGTTCAGCCCAGCGGCCTGGTATAGGTCGGCTGCGGACTGGATCAGGTCTTCGTGGCAGTAGCGTTCGTTCATCTTTCCATCACGCGCGCAAAATCCCCTACGGTCAAGGCTGCGGCGGCGTGTTATGGTCGCCGCCATGAGCGAGATCCAAACCGGATCGTGCAACTGCGGCGCCGTCGCCTTCGAGGTGACGGGCGATCTTCGCGACGTGATCGCCTGCCACTGCTCGATCTGCCGCCGCCAGACCGGCCACTTCGCCGCCTTCACCGCCGCCTGGAACGAGGACTTCCACCTCATCCGCCACGACGGGCTCAAGTGGTATCGGTCCAGCGCCGAGACCGAACGCGGCTTCTGCGGCGAATGCGGCGCGGTCATGTTCTTCCGCCGCGACGGTGCCGAGCGCATTTCCATCGCCGCGGGCGCCTTCGATGGCGCCATCGGCCTCGAACTCAAGGCGCACATCTTCGTCGACGACAAGGGCGACTACTATGAGATCGACGGCGCCGGCATGGAGGTCTGTGCTGCCTATGAC
>JAYOXJ010000443.1:0-2496 GCA_038152725.1 Rhodospirillaceae bacterium | reverse complement strand
TCGTCCAGTCGCCTGGTATCACCTCGACGACCTCGACCATGGCCGGGCGCGAGCCGCCATTGTGCAGCGTCAACTTGTGGCCGCTCTCGAACACCTGGCGCGACTCGCGGTTGAACGAGGTCTGCGCGCGTGTCACCGCGACATCGAAGGCGCGGCCGGCATCGAGATCGGCCTTGCCGCCGCGCGGCGTGTCGCCGAGCCGGTCCTCGCCCAGGAACTGCGCGATGCCGGCGCGGTCCTTAGCGTAAAGGCGAACGGTGCCGGCGGGCAGCGGCTGGGCGGTCTGTCCCGATGGCGCGGTGAAATCGAGCCGGACCAGCGGATGCGTCGGATCGGCGCTGCCGCGCGCGGAACCGAACGCCTGCGGGTAGCCCTCGCTGATCAGCTTCCGCTCCGCCTTGATGCGGATCTCGGCCATCAGCGGCACCTGCTGGCTGGCGCCGTCGGCGAGATCGACGGTCGCGGGCAGGCTGTAGATATGGTAGCCGCCGAAGGCTTCTCGCGCCGGCGCGCCTGAGTCGGCGGCGAGCATGGCGCCTTCCGCCTTCATGGCGCGCGCCATCGGGCGCGGCGGCGGCGGCGCGCTCTGGCGGTTGACCTGGCCGGCGACGAGTTTGAGCCAGGCGCCGTTGAAATCGGAGCCGGTCGAATTATCGATCACCGCCCAGGCCTTGATGGAAAGCTGGCCGTCGGCGTCCGACCACTCGGCGGTATAGGCGGGATGCCATTTGAGGCCGTCCGAGAGATAACGCAGATCGAGCGCGCGCGGCCCGTCCTCGTCGGCGCTGGCGCCGAGCGTCAGCGACGGCGTCGCCGGGATCAGCACGTCGGCGCCGGTCTGGGGGTGGACGCGGACCAGATGCGCAGCCTTGCTGATGTTCTCGCGCATGATGTCGCGCTGGCGGGCGCGCTGGCGGTTCTGGGTGATCGTGGTGACACGCGCGCTCTTGTCGAAGGTCGCGAGCAAACTGTCCGCGATCAATGCCGGGCTCAGGCCCTCGACACCCAAGGCATTGTTACCCTTGGACAAAACCACCCGGCGCCGGTCGGCGATCAGGCCCAAACCGTTGCCGTATACGGTGACGGCGAGGTCGCTTCGGGTGCTCAAGCCCACGGCGGTCTCGGCGGCCGTCGCCGGGCCGGCGGCGATCCAGCCGGTCAGCAGCGCGCTGGCGCCGAGCGTGGCGAGGGGGCGGTTGGACATCGGTCATTCCTTCCTTGGTTGTCTGCGGTTTGCCTTCGATGTGTGTGTCAGGCAAGCTGTCGGCGATTATCTAGGGGCCAATGTGGTCCTTTAAAGGCGGCATCATGGCGGCTTTTTTGCAAACCGAACAGGGTATGATCGCGCTCGCGGCCGCACTCGGGTTGGCGGTCGTGCTACTGATCGTGCTCGCCTTCGCCACCGCCCGCGCCCGGCGCGAGAACGCCGATACCCTGCTGCGATTACAACAAACCACCGAAGCGCTGGTCCGCCACCAGGGCGACCTGGCCGAACGCATGGCGGCGACGCAGGCGGAACTGTCGGGCCGGGTGCAGCAGTCGGAAAGCGGCTTGAGCCAGCGCCTGGATCAACTGACGCGCCGGGTCGGCGACGGGCTGCAGCAGCATACCGAAAAGACCGGCGAAAACCTGCGTCACCTGGCCGAACGCCTCGCCGTCATCGACCGCGCCCAGCAGACCATTACCGGGCTATCGCAGCAGATGGTCGGCCTGCAGGACATTCTTTCCAACAAACAGAGCCGCGGCGCCTTCGGCGAGATTCAGCTGCGCGATCTGGTGACGGCGGCGCTGCCGCCCTCGGCCTACGATTTCCAGGTGACGCTCACCAACGCCAAGCGCGCCGACTGCGTGTTGAAACTTCCCAACCCGCCCGGCTCCATCGTCATCGATTCCAAGTTTCCGCTGGAAAGCTTCCAGGCACTGCGGAACGCCGAGAACGACGATCAGCGCAAGATCGCCGGGCGCGCCTTCGACGCGGACGTGAGGAAGCACATCAAGGACATCGCCGAGAAGTACATCGTCGCCGGCGAGACCGCCGACTCGGCGATGATGTTCCTGCCTTCGGAAGCCGTATACGCCGAGTTGCACGCGAGCTTCCAGGGCACCGTCGAGGAGAGCTACCGCCGGCGCGTCTGGATCGTCTCGCCGACCACGCTGATGGCGACATTGAATACCGTGCGCGCCGTCTTGAAGGACGCCAAGATGCGCGAGCAGGCCGGCGTCATCCAGGCCGAGGTGGTCAAGATGCTCGACGACGTGGCGCGCCTGGATAAGCGCGTCGACAACCTGCAGAGCCACTTCGAGCAGGCCAACAAGGACATCCGCGAGATCCGCATCTCGACCGAGAAGATTTCCAAGACCGGCGAGAAGATCGAGGCGCTGCACTTCGAGGACGAAACCCCGGCCGAGGAACTTGCGCCGGAAAGGCCTCCGACGCAGCTCTGATCCTCCCCCACAGAATTGGTCCACCGTCTATGCTATGGAACGGAGGATCGA
>JAYOXJ010000442.1:0-2512 GCA_038152725.1 Rhodospirillaceae bacterium | reverse complement strand
GAGCGCGCCTGTTCGATGGCGCCGTTGGCCGCGGACGCACGCACGGCATCGGCAGCGAACCAAGTGTTCTCCGTGCTTGCCGGGACCACTGCCAGTTCGTCGCGGAACAACCGCGCCGCTGCCCGGTGGACGCCGTCGTCGAGCGCCGAACGCAGCGCGCGGGACGCCGCCTCGGCCTTGGCGGCCGGCACGCCAGCACGTTGTGCCGCGGCGTAGAGCCGGGCCCGCGCCACCGGGCCGGCGGTACCGTCCGGCAACGGCTGGGCGTCGCCTTCGGGCGGCAACTGTTCGGCGATCTTGAGTACCAGTTTTCTCAGCGCGCTGTCGCCGAAGACGCCGAGCATGGCGGCGCGTTCCGCCGCGACGAGGCGAAGCGGCGCAGCGATCTTCGTATTGAGCGCGAGCGCGCGGAGCGCCGCCGGACCGAGCGTGGAGAAGGCAGCGGGCGCGGCTTCGAATTGCACATGTGCCAGCATGGCGGTGACCAGCGGCGAGGTCCGCGCCATATCGTCGAGCGCGACCGACCTGCGCGTACTCATAGCTTCACTGATCCGGAAGAACATTTTGTCGTCGTTGCCGAGTTCGCGCAGCATGGAGATGCCGAGTTCGGCTTTCTCCGGCTGGTCCGAAAGCAATTGGCAGAAGATCAGCGCCTTCTGCCAGAAATCGGCCTGATTGCGCCGCACTTCTCCGGAAACGAGGCCGCAGCCGGCGACGTTGTCACCGGTGAGGAACCGCAGTTCGGCCTCGGCCCGTAACAGCCCCGGGCCTCGCCCCTGGCGCGGCATGACGCTCAGGAGATCGAGCGCGGCCGGATAATCGGCCATGGCGACCAGCAGTTCGAGGCGTTTGACCGCAAGCTGTTCGCCGTCGGAGGGTCCTTCGGGCGGTGCCGCCGGCGTCAGTACCAGCCGGCGTACCAGGCCGGCCAGGGTCGGCGAGCCGATACGTGCCGGCACGCGCGACAGCATCTCCATGGCACCGGCCATGTTGGCACCACGCCACATGTCGACGCCGAAGCCGCCGTTCTCGGTGGTCAGGATTCCGGCCGAATCGGGTGTCACCACCTGCAGGCGGTCGACCTGGATACCGCTGGCGCCGACCGAGGTCAGCGTCGTCACCGATTGCCCGGCCGGGCCGGCTTTGTAGTCGGGCTGCACCGGCGCGTTCGCCGCCGGCGCCGTTGCCGGCGCGGGTTCGGGCTGCGGGGCCGGCTTCAGGCTGGTCGGCGGCCTGAGTTGGATCGGTCCGGGCGGCAACGCCTCGGCACCGGCGGGCACGCCCTGTTGGGCATGCGCCGCACCGCTCAGGAGTGCGATGGCTGCGGCGGCCAGCGCCGCGAGCCCGCTATTTAGGCAGACGCGCATCGGGAATCCTTTTCTCGACCTGCTTCGACGGCGCCGGAATATCCCAGGTCGCGAGGAATACGCCGCCGCCGATCAAGATCAGCAGGACGAGCAACAGAACCAAGCGGGAGACATTCTTCATGTTAACCTCATGACGGCGCAGCCCAATCCGCCGTCAGGCATCCCATAAACGTGCAAGGGCCTGTCTTGACGGGGACTGCGAGCGGGTATGTTATGCATTCAATCTAGATAAAACGTGCGCGAAAACTGTGTCATTTTTACGGCCGGCGGCCGGCAAGCATACTATCGGGTCGCCGACGGCCTTTCAACGCCACCGCCACCGCGACGATGAACGCCGAGGCATGAGGCGGCTTCCCATGGCCAAGACCGAGACCACTGAGACGAGCGAAGCGGCACCCGCGAGCGGTGGCCGTTCGGTCGTGCTGATCGGCCTGATGGGCGCCGGAAAGACCACCGTCGGGCGAAACCTGGCCGAGCGGCTCGACCTCGCCTTCGTCGATTCCGACGAGGAGGTGGTCAAGGCCGCAGGCTGCTCGATCGAGGATATTTTCGAGGTATACGGTGAGCCCGCGTTCCGCGACGTCGAGGCGCGCGTAATCCAGCGCCTGCTCGAAGAGGGCCCTAAGGTCATCGCTACCGGCGGCGGCGCCTTCATGTCGGAAGCGACGCGCGAACGCATCCGCCGCCACGGTGTCTCGGTCTGGCTCAAGGCCGATCTCGACACCCTGGTGCAGCGCACCGCGAGCCGCAACGACCGGCCCTTGCTGAAGGGCACAGATCCGCGCGCCAAGCTCGAGGAATTGATCGACAAGCGCTACCCGGTCTATGCCGAGGCCGATATCGTCGTCGCGACCAGTGGCGAGCCGGCCGGAACCACGGCTGAGAGCGTTATCCGTCAGCTGGAGCAGAAGCGATGAGCGAGAACCGCAAGGTCCACGTCGAGCTCGGCAGCCGCGGCTACGACATCGTCATCGGCCCGGGCCTGCTTGGCCGCGCCGGTGAATTGATCAAGCCGGTGCTGTCTGCGCCGCGCGTCCTCACCGTCACCGACGAGGAGGTGGCCAAGCATTGGCTGGCACCCTACCGCGCCTCGCTCGCCGCCGCCGGCCTCACCGGCTTTGAGCTTGTGCTGCCCGCAGGCGAGC
>JAYOXJ010000441.1:0-2513 GCA_038152725.1 Rhodospirillaceae bacterium | reverse complement strand
GTCGATGTGGTGTGGCTGTTCCTGTTCTGCTGCATCTACTGGTGGGGCAGCTTGGGGTACGTTCCGGCCAGCTAAAACCACCTGATTTCTGAGAGTTCGCGGCGCCTGTCATTTTTGTGACGGGCGCCGTTGTTTTTCGGGGCGGGCGCGCTAACGTGGCTTCGGGACACATCTGACAAGGCTTTCACGAAAATGAACATCACATCCGGGGGATCGATCTTCCTATCCTTGCTCAAGGATGAGGGCATCACCCACATGTTCGGCAATCCTGGCACCACCGAACTGCCGATCATGCATGCTATGCGCGAGCATCAGGACCTGACCTATGTGCTCGGTCTACAGGAAAGCCTGGTGGTCGCCATGGCCGACGGTTTTGCCCGCGCGTCCGGCAAGCTGGCCGCCTGCAACGTGCATGTGGCACCCGGCCTCGGCAACGCCATCGGGGCCATCTACAACGCGCGGTTCACCGGTACGCCGATGATCATCACCGCCGGCCAGCAGGAGCAGGGCCACGGCTTGACTGAACCACTGCTCTACGATCCGCTGGTGCCGATCGCCCAGCCGGTGGTCAAATGGGCTACCGAGGTCAGCCGCCTGGAAGACCTACCACGCGTCATTCGTCGTGCCGCCAAAATCGCCACCACGCCGCCGACCGGACCTGTATTCCTTTCGTTGCCGGGAGATGTGCTCAACGAGGAGGCCGGCATCGACTTGGGCAGCTCGACCCGCGTCGACACCCGGGTGCGGCCTGCCGACGACGTATTGGCCTCGTTGGCCGAACGTCTGCTGCAAGCCAAGAAGCCAGTAATTATCTGCGGCGACGAACTGGTGCGTACTGATGCACTGGCAGAGGCGGCCAAGTTCGCCGAGACTTTGGGCGCAGGCGTGTTCCAGCAGACCGTGCCGTACGGCGCCCATTACCTATCCGAACATGCCTGCTTCCTGGGCACGCTCAGCCGCGATCAGAAGAACGTGCGCGAGACGCTATCCCCCTACGACTTAATGATCGTGCTCGGCGCCGACGTGCTTCGCATGTCGGTGTGGAGCGAGGTCGATCCGCTGCCGGACGGCATGCCGATCGTGCAGATCGGTCTGGTCGACTGGGAGATGGGCAAGAACTATCCGGCCGAGCGCGCGCTCTACGGCGATCTCAAGGAAACGTTGTCGGCCCTGGTGCCGATCCTGGCGGCGAAGGGCGGCAGCACGCTCGCCAACCGCGCCAAGGCCGCACTCGCCGATCTCGTCGGCCGCAACTGGAGCGCCAAACGCAAGAAGACGGCCGAGAGCATCGAAGCCGCGCCGCGCATGACGCCGATGGCGCCTGATCTTTTCTGCCTGCGTGTCGTCGATGCCTTGCCGGCCGATGCCATTGTGGTGCAGGAGGGGCTGACCTCGACCCGCTTCCTGCCCAACCTGCTCGCCTACAAGGACCGCTACAGCTACCACGGTTTCGCGTCGGGCGGCATCGGCTGGGCGGTGCCGGGCGCGGTCGGCGTGCAACTCGCCCATCCGGACCGGCCGGTATGCTGCATTGTCGGCGACGGCAGTTCGATGTACTCGATCCAGGCGCTCTGGACGGCTGCCAACATGCAACTGCCGATGACCTACGTGATCGCCGACAACGGCGCCTACCGCATCTTGAAGCAGCGTCTGAAGGCGTTCCATTCCAACGAACACTATGTCGGCATGGACCTGGACGACCCGCGCATCGATTTCGTCGGCCTGGCCAAGTCGCTGGGGTTGGAAGCCGTCCGCGTCACCGATCCGGACGAACTCAAGGAAGCCGTCGCCGCCGGCATGGCGTCGGGGCGGCCGAACTTGATCGACGCGGTCGTCGACGGCACCGTTTAGGCGGCCGATCGGTGACTATGTCACCGTGCCTGACCGGCCAACGGGTTAGAGTGCGCGTGACGATTGGCAACGCAGGGGGCTTGGCGTGAACGACAAGACCTACCCGAACTGGTCGACCGGCGCGACGATCCGCCTCGGGCTGCGTGGCCGCTGCCCGCGCTGCGGCCAGGGCCGCATCTTTTCCGGCTATCTCAAGATCGCCGACCAATGCCCGGTGTGCGGACTGGGCCTCACCGGCCATGACGTCGGTGATGGCCCGGTGGTGCCCGCCATGCTGCTGATTGGCGGCGTGGTGGTCGGCCTGGTACTTTATCTGGAGTTTGGCTATTCGCCGCCCTGGTGGGTGCATGCGGTTCTTTGGCCGCCGGTGGTGGTCCTGATGGTGCTCGCCATCCTGCCGCCGTTGAAAGGGCTCGCCGTGGCGCTACAGCACCGCTACCGCTCGACCGAGGAGGAGGGGCGGCTCGGCGGCACCTGAGCGCTCAGGACTTGGGACGCACCTTGACCCGGTCGGTCACCGACTGCACGCCCTTGATGCTTTTGACGATGCCGATGGCCTTGGCCTTTTCCTCGGCGCTCAAGGCGCGGCCGAACAGGAACACGTGACCCTGCACCGAACGCCAGCGGAAGTTGGTGACGTTGACGCCCTTGCCGTCGAGCAG
>JAYOXJ010000440.1:0-2523 GCA_038152725.1 Rhodospirillaceae bacterium | reverse complement strand
CGCGCGCGAACTGTTGAAGCAGGCTGAGGCTGCCGGCAAGCTCTCGCCGCCGTCGGCGGTCCTGGCCGACGTCGCCGACGCGCTCGGCCGGCACGATGAACTGGTCGGCCTGCTCTCGGGCGCCTTGGCCGACGAGTTGCCGATGCATGCGCGCGACGGCGGCTTCATCCGCCGCGGCCATGCCGCGCAACTGGACGAACTGGTTGGGCTCCGCGACGAGAGCCGCAAGCTGATCGCCGGCCTGCAGGCCGACTACGTCACCGATACCGGCCTTGCGGGCCTCAAGATCAAGCACAATAACGTGCTCGGCTACTTCATCGAGGTGCCGGCCAAGCAGGCCGAACGCATGCCCGCCGTCGGCGACAAAACGGCCGGCGACAAGGGCGGGCGTTACATCCACCGCCAGACCATGGCCAACGCGGTGCGTTACACCACCGTGGAACTGAGCGAGTTGGAGAGCCGCATCGCCAAGGCCGCCGACCGCGCGCTGGCGCTGGAGCTGGAGCTGTTCGAGGGCTTGGTCGCTGCCGTCACCGACGAGGCCGAGGCGGTGCAGCGCGCGGCCGGCGCCCTGGCCGAGATCGACGTCACCGCCGGCCTGGCGGAACTCGCCGAGACGCGCCGCTACACCCGGCCCGAACTGGACGCCGGCCTCGCCTTCGATATAAACGGCGGACGCCATCCGGTGGTCGAGGCGGCATTGGAGAAGAGCGGCAACGCCTTCGTCGCCAACGGCTGCCGTCTCGAAGACGGCGATGTGGCCGCCGAGGGCGAAGCCGAGCGGCCGGGGCGGCTCTGGTTGCTGACCGGTCCCAACATGGCCGGCAAAAGCACTTTTTTGCGCCAGAACGCGCTGATCGCAGTGCTGGCCCAGATCGGCTCCTTCGTGCCGGCGGCGGGCGCACGCATCGGCATCGTCGATAGGCTCTTCTCGCGCGTCGGCGCCGCCGACGATCTGGCGCGTGGCCGTTCCACCTTTATGGTCGAAATGGTCGAGACCGCGACGATCCTCAATCAGGCGGGTCCGCGCGCGCTGGTCATCCTCGACGAGATCGGCCGCGGTACCGCCACCTACGACGGCCTCTCCATCGCCTGGGCGGTAGTCGAGTACCTGCACGAGAAGAACAAGTGCCGCGCACTGTTCGCGACGCACTACCACGAGTTGACGCAGCTGACCGCGACGCTGCCGCAGCTCCGCTGCCATTCCATGCAGGTCAAGGAGTGGAAGGGCGACGTGATCTTCCTGCACGAGGTCGCCGCCGGCACCGCGGATCGCTCCTACGGCATCCACGTTGGCCAGTTGGCGGGCCTGCCCGCCGCCGTCATCGAACGCGCCAATGCGGTGTTGAAGACGCTCGAGGCCGACGAGGCGTCTTCCGCGCTCTCCGGTCTCGCCGACGACTTGCCGCTGTTCCAGGCGGCCCCCGCGTCCGCGCCGAGAGGCGCCGGACCTGCGCCGGCCAAGGGCCCGAGCGCTGTCGAAAAGGCCGTCGCCGCCGTCAGCCCGGACGAGATGACCGCCAAGGAGGCGCTCGATTTCGTCTATGCGCTGAAGCGCCTGGAAGCCGAGGAATAGCGTTCGGCGCGTCCGCCTAGAACGCCAGCGGCGCGTTGTCGGTGACTTCCTTCATGACGAAGAAGGTGCGGGTCTGGCGCACACCGGGCAGCGCGATCAGCCGCTCGCCGTGCAGCTTGTTGAAGTCGGCGATGTCGCGCACGCGGATCTTGAGGAAGTAGTCGAAGTCGCCGGCGACCAGGTGACAGTCGAGCACGAAGTCGAGGGTGCGGATGGCGTCCTCGAAGGCGGCGAAGCTTTCCGGCGTGGAGCGGTCGAGCACGACGCCGACCATGACCAGCGCGCCGCGCTCTACGCGCCCGGGCGCGACATGAGCATGCACGCCCATGACGAAGCCGTCTTGAAACAGGCGCTGGGTACGGCGATGGCAGGTGGCTGGGCTGACATTGACCATCTCGGCCAATTCCGCGTTGGAAAGCCGGCCGTTCTCTTGCAGCAGGGCGAGGATTCGGCGGTCGGTTCGGTCGAGACTGTCGGACATGGAAGAATCTTCCTGAAAAATCAAATTACACGGAAATTAAAATCAAATTTATATAAATCATCACGATTTATCCATAATTTATACGCAAATTAGAGAACACCTTTCACGCGCCTTTTGCTATCGTCCGGCCTCCTCAATAACCGATTTCGGAGGCCCGCCGTGAACCTCGCCAAATTCGAACGCTATCCGCTCACCTTCGGGCCTACCCCGGTCGAGTTCCTGCCGCGCCTGACCGAGGCGCTCGGCGGCAAGGTCGAGATTTGGGCCAAGCGCGACGACTGCAATTCCGGTCTCGCCATGGGCGGCAACAAACTCCGCAAGATGGAATACCTGGTGCCCGACATCATCGCGTCGAATGCCGACACGCTGGTTTCCATCGGTGGCGTGCAGTCCAACCACACTCGCATGGTTGCCGCCGTCGCCGCCAAGCTCGGCCTCAAGTGCCGGCTGGTGCAGGAAAGCTGGG
>JAYOXJ010000439.1:0-2530 GCA_038152725.1 Rhodospirillaceae bacterium | reverse complement strand
ACGCGAAGGCGACAAATGGGTCGGTAAACCGGAGGAGGAGTGGCTTCCACTGTTCCGCGACACCGCAGTCACGATCATGATGGAGACCGTGCGCGACGACCTCGCCGCGCTCGGCATCAAGCAGCAGGTCTTCACCTCGGAGCGCAGCCTGGTCGAGGCCGGCGCCGTTGAGGCCGTGTTCGAGGCGCTCGAACAGCGCGGCCTGATCTACGTCGGCGTGCTGGAGCCGCCCAAGGGCAAGACCCCGGACGACTGGGAGCCCCGGCCGCAGACACTATTCAAGGCGACGGACTTCGGCGACGACGTCGACCGGCCGCTGAAGAAGTCCGACGGCAGTTGGACCTACTTCTCCAATGACATCGCCTATCACTACGACAAGTACCGGCGCGGCTTCGCCACCATGATCGACATCTTCGGCGCGGATCACGGCGGTTACGTGAAGCGCATGAAGGCGGCGGTGACGGCGCTGACCGGTGACGCGAACGCGCTCGACATCCGGCTCTGCCAGATCGTCCATCTGACCAAGAATGGCGAACCGATGCGCATGTCGAAGCGGGCAGGGACCTTCGTCACGCTTCGCGACCTCATCGACGAGGTCGGCAAGGACGTCGTGCGGTTCATCATGTTGACGCGCAAGAGCGACACGCAGATGGAGTTCGATCTGGCCAAGGCGGTCGAGCAGTCGCGCGACAACCCCGTCTTTTATGTTCAGTACGCACACGCGCGCTGCCGCTCGGTGCTGCGGAACGCCGCCGAGTTCGTGCAAACCGCCGATCTCGCGCCCGAAATGTTGGCGAAGGCCGATCTCGGCCTGCTTGCGGACAAGAGCGAGCTCGATCTGATTCGCCACATGGCCGGCTGGCCACGCATGGTTGAGGGCGCGGCCGAGGCGCACGAGCCGCACCGGATCGCCTATTACCTGAACGAACTTGCCGAACTGTTCCACGGCCTTTGGAACAAGGGGCGGGACGACGCGGCGCTCCGGTTTATCCACGACGACAACATGGCGCTGACGCGGGCGCGTCTGGCCCTGGTGCAGGCGGTGGCGACGGTGATCGCGTCGGGGTTGGCGGTATTCGGCGTCGAGCCGGTCGAGGAACTGAGGTGATCGATTCCGCGGCCAGGCTCCGGCGCGCGCTCAAGGCGCTCGCCAAGCGCTGCCCGCACATGGCCAAGGCGGTCGCCGACGTCGGCTACCCGGAACCGCGCGACCGGGATGCAGGGTTCGCCAGCCTGCTCCGGATCATCGTCTGCCAGCAGGTCTCGAACGAGGCCGGCGCGGCGATCTGGGGGAAGCTCGAAGGGCGGCTCGTCGACGTCACGGCGGAAAAGGTCATGCGGACCCGCGATACCACACTGCGCGCCTGCGGGCTGAGCCGGCCCAAGGTCCGCTACGCCAAGGCATTGGCACAAGCGATCACCAATGAGGGACTCGACATCGATGCGCTGGCGTCCGAACCGGACGACGAGGTCCGCGCGCGGCTCACCGCGGTAATCGGCATCGGCAAATGGACCGCCGACATCTACCTGATGTTCGCGCTCGGCCGGCCCGACGTCATGCCGGGCGGCGATCTTGCGCTGGCCGTCGCGGCGGAGCGGATGATGGGCTTGGCGGGGCGCCCGACGCCGGTGGAACTGGAGGACATCGCAGAGCGCTGGAAACCGCACCGAACGGCGGCGGCGGTGATGCTCTGGCACTATTACAAGCGGGCCCCGCTGATCGATTAACGGCTTGATCGATTGGACGTTTTCCAAACGCCCGGATTAGGCTATTCTCTCGCCTCGTGAATTTGAAACCGTTGCGATCCCTGGGGAGGGCGCGCCATGTGGACGAGGACTTGGCTTTCCGTTATTGCGGTGACCGGACTGGTCTGGACCGCCCCCGTCATTGCCGAAGAGAAAGCGCCTGCGGCGAAGGCGTCCGAGCCCGCCAAGGTCGAGGACCCGCTCGAAAGCGTCAACCGGTTCACTTCCGAGTTCAATCGTGTGGTGCGGGGTGCGCTTATCGATCCGCTGGTCGATGGCTACCAGGTGGTGACGCCTCAGTTCCTGCAGGAAGCCATCGGCAACGCCGCAGCGAACCTCAACGAACCCGTCACCGCCGGCAGCAGTTTCCTGCAGGGCGACGATGAGAACGCCGGCAACGCGACCAAACGGTTTTTCATCAATTCCACGCTCGGCCTCGGTGGTATAAACGATAAGGCCAGCGAAATGGGCTACAAGTCGCGCGAAGAGGATCTCGGGCAGGCCGCCGGCTACCACGGCACCGAAGCCGGCGCGCATATCGTGTTGCCGATCCTGGGCCCCAGCAATACGCGCGATCTCCTTGGCGACGTGCTGACCGGTCTCGCCAGCCCGGTGCCGCTGTTGGGGCGCGCCGCGCAAAAGAGCGTCATCTACTCGCAGAACCAGGATGACATCAACACCGTCGGGCAGGGCGCGCTCGATCCCTATGTCGTCGAGCGCAACGCCTACGAGCAGCACCGCCAGTTCCAGATCAACAACGGCGAAGCGCTGCAGGTCAAGAGCA
>JAYOXJ010000438.1:0-2533 GCA_038152725.1 Rhodospirillaceae bacterium | reverse complement strand
ATGGTGATTCGCGGTGTTTACGGCCCGTCCTGTACATAGCGCATTCTCCGCCGCTTGGCGGCGGCGGGTTTCGTCACGCTGCTCTTGGCGGCGCCATTCCTCGTGGCGGCGCCCCTCGTTCTTCCGGCATCCATTCAGATGGGTCCGTTGGTCTTGCCTTCCCTAAAGGATATTACTCTGCGCGGCCGGGATCGTACAAACCACGCAGAGAAACGTCATAAAAGTTTCACAATTCTCTCGCCGTCCCTTGGCTACCGCGATATATCGTAGTGACCGTCATCGTCACCCCCAATATAATGCGACGATGTTTCGATTTCCCGCGATTCTCGCCGCCTTCGCGTTCATCCTTTGCGGCCACGCCCGGGCCGACGACCTGCCGCCGGCGCGGTCCGGTGGGGCCGACGACCAGGCTTTGCTGGCGATTCCGGAGGCGAGTGACGCGAAACCGCTCGATCCCGCCATCGTCGCTGCGTTCACAGGCGCGGCCGAAGCCTACGGCACCAGGGATTTCCGCGCAGCCCGGGCGGCCTGGGCCGACCTCGCCCGGGACGGCTTCGCGCCCGCGCAATACAATCTGGCGGTCATGCTCGAGCACGGCCGTGGCGGCACCGTCGACTATGCCGCCGCTGCCGAATGGTATGCGCGCGCCGCCGACCAAGACGTGGCTCAGGCAATGATTAACCTGGCACGGCTGCATTTCGAGGGACGCGGTGTTAAACGCGACCCGTCCGAGGGGCTCCGGCGCCTTAGGATGGCGGCCATGCTTGATGCACCGCGCGCCGCCTACAATCTGGGCGTCGCCTATCTCAAGGGAATGGGGACGAAGGCCGACGCGGCGGAGGCCGCCAATTGGTTCGGTCGCGCGGCCGATGCCGGCCATGGGCCGGCGGCGTATAACCTCGCCGTGCTCTATCGTGACGGCCGTGGTGTGGAGCGAGACCGGGCCCGCGCACGGACCCTGTTTGCCAAGGCCGCCGACAACGGCGACGCCTTCGCGCGCTATGCGTTCGCCGATATGCTGATCGCCGATGCCAAGGGTGACGTGAGGGGGATCAAGGTCGCGCTCGATCACCTCCGGCGCGCCGCCGAGGCAGGCGTCACCGTGGCCCAGAACCGGCTTGCTATCGTGCTTGCCAAGGGCGAGGGCACCAAGCGCGATCCCGAGACGGCGCTGATGTGGTTTCACGTCGCCGCCGGCATGGGCGCCGACAATGCCGCGAAGAATCGCGACGCTCTCGCCGCGACGCTTGACGACGCAACGCGGGCAAAGGCCAAGCGTCGCGCCGACGCCTTCCAGCCCAACGCGCGGCCATGAACAGGTTGCCCGACGACGAAAGGACCCCTCGATGCTGGGACTGCTGCGCCGACTGATCTCCTTGACGCTCAAGCTCTCGCTTCTCGCCGTCGGCATCGGCGGCATTATCGCCTATGCCAACCTGAGCGATCTGCAGGGGTGGAAGAAGGATCTGCAGGACCGCGTATTTAAATTGGCCGGGCGGCGCATCCAAATCGACGGCCCGCTCGATTTCAAGGTCGGCCTGCCGCCCCGGATCATCGCCGAGGGAATCCGTCTCGAGAACGCCAAGTGGGGCAAGGCCAAGGATATGCTGAAGGCGAAGCATCTGGTCGCGGAAGTCGATTTCCTGCCGCTCATGTTGGGCGACGTGGCGGTCCCCAGGCTTAGGTTGGAAGGCGCTGAAATCATCGCCGAGGTCGCCAAGGGCGGCAAGACCAACTGGGACGATCTGAGTTCCTTCGAGACGGCTTCCGGCGGTACCACTGCACCGGTCGTGCCGCCGGGCGGTTTGCCCGGCTATGGCTCGATCATCAACTCCGGCGGCATCAGCGTGCTCGGCGGTCAGGTCACCGTGCGTGCTTCGAACGGCGTGACCACGGTCTTCAATCTGCCCAATATCGATCTCGGCCTCGGTGCCCTGAACCCCTGCCTCTAGAAAAGAAACGGGCGTCCCTTTTGGGGACGCCCGAGGTCACTTGGGGATGTGCAATGCACCGGGGAGAAACGAGAAAGGCGATTGGAAGTCTTCAGCAGGTTGCGCAGTTGCCCTCGGGGGCGACGCTGGGCTTGCGCTCGCGGCGGCCGAACACGGTCTTGAACATGTTACCGACGGCTTCGCTACGGAGTTTGTGTGCACGACGGATGCCGGCTTCGATGTCGAAACGTGTTATGGTGCTCTTGGGCTCCAACAGACGATCATGTGACATGGGGTGTTCCTTTCAAATCGAGGACCTGTGAGTTCGTTGCAAGGAACTTAAGAATTTTCTTGCATGGAATAAATACAGCAATTAAACATATATTATGTGAAATAAAATCACAAATAGGGAAGCGATGGACAAGCCCAGCCAGATGTCGGTCTTCGTGCGCGTGGTCGAGACGGAAAGCTTCTCCCAGGCCGCGCGGGCGCTGAAACTTACGCCGTCGGCGGTGAGCAAACTGATTGGCCGGCTCGAGGATCGCCTCGGCGCGCGTCTACTGAACCGCACCACACGGCGCTTCAGCCTGACGGAAGAAGGG
>JAYOXJ010000437.1:0-2536 GCA_038152725.1 Rhodospirillaceae bacterium | reverse complement strand
GTCGTCTCGCCGTAGGCGTCGGACCACGATCGCCACAGCCAGTCGGGGGTGTTGAGCCGCGCCGCGTCCTGAGCGGCGACCCAATCGGCGCCCTCGCGCGTCAGACGCCGAAGCACGGCATTGACCAGCTTGGCGAAGCCGCCGGCGCCGCGCCGGCGGAAGAGATCGACCGAGGTGTCGACGGCGGCATGGGCCGGGATTTCCATGAACAAAAGCTGCGCCGCGCCGAGCCGAAGCACGTCCTGGGCGATGAGCGCCTTGGCCGGCAGCGGCTTTTCCAGCGCGCGTGCGATCAAGTCGTCGATCTGGCCGAGGCGGCGAATGGCGGTGAGGGTCAGGCGTCCGGCGAAGGCCTGTTCGGCGCCGGGCAGGCGCGCCAAGCCGCCATGGCCAGCACTCGCCGCGTCCACGGTCTGGCGGCGGCGCAATACGGAATCCAGAAGATCGAGGGCGCAGGCGCGCGCGTCATCGGCCATGCGCGTTGATGCCTGAATTCGGTGGCTAGCTCAACCCCCGCCCTTAGCCCGCGTCCTCAACCCCATGGCCGGCGCCGGCGCGAACCCCAAGGGGCGCGGCGGCCGGAATTGGGAACCGACCCGGAACCGCCGCCGGCCATGGCGCGCAGCCGCTCGATCCGGTTTTCCGTGTTCGGATGGGTCGAGAACAGGTTGTCCATGGCGCCGCCGTGCAGCGGATTGACGATAAAGAGATGCGCCGTCGCCGGATTGGCTTCGGCGTCCGGATTGTCGATGGCTTTGGCGCCGTGTTCGAGTTTGGCCAGCGCCGAGGCCAGCGCCATCGGCTTGCCGGAGATTTCGGCGCCGGCGGCGTCGGCGGCGTATTCGCGGGTGCGCGAGATCGCCATCTGCACCAGCATGGCGGCGATGGGTGCGAGGATCATGACCAGGATGGTACCGACGGCGCCGAGTGGATTGTTGTTGTTGCGGCTGGGGCCGAAGAACATGGCAAAGTTGGCGAGCATGCCGAGCGCGCCGGCGACGGTCGCGGTGACCGTCATGATCAGGGTGTCGCGGTTCTTCACGTGTGCAAGCTCGTGCGCCATGACGCCGGCCAACTCATCCGCCGATAAGATGTTGAGGATGCCAGTGGTCGCCGCCACGGCGGCGTTCTCCGGATTGCGGCCGGTGGCGAAGGCGTTCGGCTGCGGGTTGTCGATGACGTAGACGCGCGGCATCGGCAGGCCGGCGTTGCGTGCCAGCCGCTCGACGATGCCGTAGAGCTCCGGTGCGCTGCGCGCATCGACCTCGGTGGCACCGTACATGCCGAGCACCATCTTGTCGGAGTTCCAGTAGGCGAAGAAGTTGGTGCCGATGGCGAAGACGAGCGCGAACAGCATGCCGCTCTCGCCGCCGATCATGAAACCGATGGCGAGGAACAAGGCCGTCAGCGCGGCGAGCAGCAGGGCGGTGCGGGCGGATCCCATGGTCGTCGTCTCCTTAGCGGATTTCTTGCAATTGGTGCCGAATCCGCGCATCTGTTGAATTATCACCGAACCGGCGGAGTTCAAGGCCCAGCCGGATAAGAATTGGGTCAAGACATGAGGGAGCCGACGTGAGCGACGAGAAAATCCAGGATCCGGCTTCCGCCAATGTGCGTCCGCGCCTCGGCCGGGCGCTCGCCCGGCTGATGGGCGAGGCGGAGGAAAGCGCCGCCGCGCCAATCGCCGAGGTGGCAGTGACGCCGGAAGCCGAGGATGGCTTTTCGAAAGGTCAGCCCGGCGAACACGGCGGCCCCAAGGGGCCGGAACCGACCCGTTACGGAGATTGGGAACGCAAGGGCCGCTGCGTCGATTTCTAGTGGGCCGCGTCCGTCTTCGCGCCGGCTTTGGTCGGCTCGGCGGGCAGCCCAGGGCGGCACGGATGTTCCGGACCGACATAGCTCTTGGTGCGGATGAACGGCCGCGGGTTGAGCAGCGTGCGGCGGATGTGGGCGAACAGCAAATCCGGACTGAACGGCTTGGCGATGAAATCGTGGACGCCGGCGGCCCGTGCCTCGGATACCACGGATTCGGCGGCATAATCGGACAACATGACGATCGGCACCTCGGGATCCGGGCTGTCGACGGCCCGGCGGACGAGGCGGACGAAATCGAAGGACGACAGGATCGGCAGTTCCTGGCTGACCAGGATGAAATCGACCGTGTTGTTGCCGGATTGAATGATCTTCAACGCCTCCACGGCATCGTCGGCGTCGAGAAAATCGCTAAAGTGGTGCGTGCGCAGCGCCATCTTGATGATGTTGCGCTCATAGCGCCGGGTTTCGATGATCAGGTAAGTGAGTGCCGCCGGATCGAGCGTCGAGACCATTTCCAAGTCTGCGCTCGTTGCCTTGTCCGTGGTCGGCGGTGGAGTGCCCGAGGAAACTATTGTGGACATGGGTTCATTTCGAAAGCGGCATGACTTTCGTTACTATTAACCATATAGACCTATCCGAAAGTGATGGTTATCACAGCCATTCCAATCGGCCTAATTTCATGGATTGCGCCCCCGGAGACCATGCTGCATGTTTTAACGCA
>JAYOXJ010000436.1:0-2546 GCA_038152725.1 Rhodospirillaceae bacterium | reverse complement strand
ACATCTACAACGAGGTGCTGGCCGAGCGCCGCGCGCGGTGACGCCGTCATGGCCTTGAACCGAACTGAGACGAACAGCGCCATTCTCGTAATCAAGCTGGGCGCGCTTGGCGACTTCATCCAGGCGCTCGGTCCCATGGCAGCGATCCGCGCCCACCATAAGGGTGCGCGCATCGTGCTGCTCACCTCACGGCCCTATGTCGCCCTCGCAGAGGCATCGGGTTACGTCGATGACGTCTGGCTCGACCCGCGCCCCAAACTCTTCGATATCGGCAAATGGCGGGCGCTGCGCCGCAGGTTGCTGCTCGGTGGTTTCAGGCGCGTCTACGATCTCCAAACCTCCGACCGCAGCTCGTTCTATTACCGGCTGTTCATGCCGGCCAAGCCGCCGGAGTGGTCGGGCATCGCGCGCGGCTGCTCGCTCCGCCATGCCAATCCGGAACGCGACCGCATGCACACCATCGAGCGCCAGAAGGACCAGCTCAAGGTGGCCGGTGTTTCGACCACCGGCTTCGCCGGCCCGGCCGAGCTCGATCTCGATTGGATGACCGCCGATGTGGATGGCCTCCGGCCCGCCGGCCCATACTGGCTGCTGGTGCCCGGCGGCGCCGCGCACCGGCCGGAAAAGCGCTGGCCGGCGATGCATTATACCGCCCTCGCGCGTCATCTGCTGGACAAGGGCACGACGCCGGTCGTCATCGGCGGCGAGGACGAACGCACGCTCAGCGCGGCGGTCGCGGCCGAGGCGCCGGGCACGCTTGACCTCTCCGGCCGGACCGAGCTTCTGCAGTTGGCCGAACTCGCCCGCGGTGCCGCCGGCGCGGTGGGCAACGATACCGGCCCCATGCACCTCATCGCCGCCGTCGGCTGCCCATCGTGGGTGCTCTATTCGAGCGCCTCGGACCCCAAGCTCTGCGGCCAGCGCGGCGAGAGGGTAACCATTCTCCGCCGCGACAGCCTCGCCGGCTTGAACCCGGCCGAACTCATCGCCACGCTCGGCCAAGACACCGACTGAAGCCGCCGACCAAGCGGCTCGACAATGGCGCGAAAGCCATGCTAGAAGGCGCGCCATGACGAAGCCGATTGCCCTCTGCCGGATCCTCCGCACCACTGGCCGAACTATGGTCACGGGCCGGAACGCGGCTGCCTGAGCGACATTTTCGCCTGCTTCACCGCCCCTCCCGCCCGATATCCCGAATTTCGAACTGCCGGCGGCGGACGCTTCGCCGCCCGCGGCACTTGACAGAAACACCGATCCCAATAGGGTTCGAGCGATGTCCCGAGGAGGGAACAGGCAATGCCCCGCATTAAACTGCCGGACGGAAGTGTCCGCGAATTCGACAAACCGATTTCCGGCGCGGAACTCGCCGCCGATATCGGTCCCGGCCTGGCCAAGGCCGCCATGGCCGTCCGCATCGACGGCAAGCTCATGGACCTGGCCAGCCCCATCGCCAATGACGCCGAGGTCGCCATCGTCACCGAGCGCGACGAAGATGCGCTCGAACTGATCCGCCACGATACCGCCCATATCCTGGCCGAGGCCGTGCAGGAACTGTTCCCCGGCACCCAGGTCACCATCGGCCCGAGCATCGAAAACGGCTTCTATTACGATTTCGCCCGCGACGAGCCGTTCTCGACCGACGACCTCGCCGCCATCGAGGGGCGCATGCGTGAGATCATCGCCCGCGACGCGCCGTTCGTGCGCCAAGTCTGGGACCGCGACAAAGCGATCGAGTATTTCAAGGACAAGGGCGAGGCCTACAAGGCCGAGATCATCTCCGACCTGCCGGTCGACGAGGAAGTCTCGATCTACACTCAGGGCGACTGGACCGACCTTTGCCGCGGGCCGCACCTGCCGTCGACCGGCCGCATCGGCGGCGCCTTCAAGCTGATGAAGGTGGCCGGCGCCTACTGGCGCGGCGACTCCCGGAACGAGATGCTGCAACGGATTTACGGCACTGCATGGCGCAACCAGAAGGAACTCGACCAGTACCTGCATATGCTGGAAGAGGCCGAAAAGCGCGACCACCGGCGCCTGGGCCGGGAAATGGAACTGTTCCACCAGCAGGAACAGGCGGCCGGCGCGGTCTTCTGGCATCCCAAGGGCTGGCGCCTTTATCGCGCGATCCAGACCTATATGCGGAAGCGCCTAGACGCGGCCGGCTACGTCGAGGTCAACACGCCGCAGCTGGTCGACCGCTCGCTGTGGGAGGATTCCGGCCACTGGGAGAAGTTCCGCGAGAACATGTTCATCTCGGAGGCCGAGGACAAGATTCTCGCCATCAAGCCGATGAACTGCCCCTGCCACGTGCAGATCTTCAAGCAGGGCCTGAAGAGCTACCGCGAGCTGCCGCTGCGCATGGCCGAGTTCGGTTCGTGCCACCGGAACGAGCCGTCGGGCGCGCTGCACGGCCTGATGCGGGTGCGTGCCTTCGTCCAGGATGACGCCCACATCTTCTGCCGCGAGGACCAGATCGAGAGCGAGACCAAGGCCTTCATCGACCTGCTCGCCTCCATCTACAAGGACTTCGGCTTCGAGGAATTCGT
>JAYOXJ010000435.1:713-2549 GCA_038152725.1 Rhodospirillaceae bacterium | reverse complement strand
GGCCAACCCCTCAAGGTTTTGGGCCCTGGAGCGTCCTGCGGCAATCTCACTCTCATAGTCTCTGAGCATCGACTGCAGGCGCTGGACTCCCAGACGCCGGTCCGAGGTGGCGCTGTTGTAGTCCGCTTCGGTTGGCTCCAACCACCCCCAACTGGGGAGTCCAGGGCGATCAGCTTTTTTTCCTCCTATGAGGTCTCCCAAAGTTTCAAACATGGCTTAGCGAACTCTTCTAAAGGTGGCCCGAGAGGCCCGCGCCAACTTTTGGGCACGAGCGAGTTGTTGTGTATTGACCTTCACCACAGTTTCTCCTTCTCCTAAAACCGGGACGGTTTCGTCTTCGCCGAGGGTCAAGGCTGTCTTCGTTTCAGCAGAAACGCTCAAATCTCCCCCGCTCACCTCGGCATTGCTGGTCGCCGAGGCATTGAGTGCTCCGATGGCCCTTGTGGCTACAAAAGAGTTTTGAGAAGACCAGAGAGCAGCGACGCTCGCATCAAGGTCTTGCAGCACTTCGAGGATGCTCTTGTTGTCCAAAAAGGTGGCGCTGTGGGTAAAGGTCGGGATGCCCCCTGTGCCACTGCCATCGATCTTGTCGAGGATCTCGTTGCGGAAGGTGTTGAAGTCCGACCTCAAGGTGTTGAAGGCCGTGGTCAGCGTATTGACCCGGGTGACCAGGGTGTCCAAGTCGGTGCTGCTGAGAGAGAGGATGGTTTCGGTGGTCGCCATACATCATCCTTCGTTGAGTGCTGCAAGAGCTTCGGCGTGTTGGTTCACCCGAGATTGCAAGGTCTGGATTTGCAATCGGAGCGCTTGAATGGACTGCAGGAGTTGACGGTTGATCTGCTCTTGCTCTCCAAAGGCTCGGCGGGTGTGGGCATCCGGAATGGAAGCTCCGCTCACGTGGGTCCCCAGCTTTTCACTCATGCGGCTCTTTGAGCAGGGTCGTTGGAGGTTTGAATTTCGTCGGTGCGCACCTCCAGGATCTCCGTGGTATCCAGCGAATCTGCAAGCAAACGCCACTGCCAGACCTCACCTCGTCTAAAGGGGAGGCGGACCCTCTCGGTGCGACGAACTCCTTTTGAATCCTGAAGCGCTCTTCCACTGGGGAAGAGGTCCTTGCCGTCAACGCTGACCTGCAGTTGAGGCGGGTTCCCGGCAACGTTGCGATAGGACACCCAGATCCAGGACGCCTGACGCAAGCGTCCGTACTCTTGGGCAGAAATGGCCTTGATCTCTCTGGACAAGATGCGTCCTTGCTCGGGAACCAGGTTGATCACATGGGGCACTCGCCCCTGGCTGAGGGCAGGGAAGAAGAGTTCGACTTTTCGGGTTTGCTGAGGGGTCAAGGACAAGGAGGGGTAGCCGTCCAAGAGCAAGTCTTCTCCGTCGAGCTGCAAGGCAATCTTTGGAGCCCCTTCAATGAGTAGCTCTGCCGAGTGAAACAGCAGTGGTTGATCAAAGACAGACTCCAACTCGACATCCACGGCAATGGAGTGCAGCTTCCCATTTCCAGAGGCGGTAAAGCTCACTCCTTGAGCTTGAGTGGGTTGAGCAAAGTAGAAATCTCGCGCTTCCAGCACACTGGATGTCTCCCCTGGGCCAAGGCCTGAATCCAGTGTAAGCTCGCTGGTGGTCGAGCGTCCTTGCTCAAGGTCTTCCGTAACAAACAAGAGCGCCTCCCCGTTTGTATCAAGAGCCGAGAGGGTCAAGGCTTCATCACTTGAGGCTTCAAAAGTCACGGTCCCTCCAAAAAACAGTTTTGGGGTTTGCAGCCCCTCTGGTGCCAGGAACCCGGAGGACCAGACAAAAGGTTTGCGAGAGTCCATCTGGGCCTCAAAA
>JAYOXJ010000435.1:0-703 GCA_038152725.1 Rhodospirillaceae bacterium | reverse complement strand
ACCGGCGAGGACATAACGCTCTCCTTGCATCGCTGCTCTGGGAGCCTCAACCGAGGCGACTTCGGGCACATTGCGGGTGAGCATCAGCACCTGGTTGCCATCAAAGGCACAAACCCCTTGAGCGCTGAGCCAGAGCAGCATGCTCTTAAACTGGGTCAAGGTCTGCTCGTTTCCTGGTGGTAACCCTCTGGCATCAGGAACCTTGATAACGGTGATCCCTTCTGGAGAGAAACCACGGGCTCGATAGATCGCGTGCTCGGTGAAGACGATCCCTTCTCCATGAAACTCGGCAATCGCAGTGACGGTGCCCTCCAACCGGTACTCTCCCGTAAGAGGCCACACGTGTGGAGTGCCAGTCTCGCTGACGCGCAAGGATTGATTGAGTCCTGCCATGAACACCCCGGAGACCGGGGTGACAAAACGAAACGGGTCGGGGTCCTGCAGGTCGAGGCTGAGTTTTCGAATCTCGCTTCCGGTGTAGACAAACTCCAGTGGAGGCAACGATTCCCAAGCGGGCTCAATCTCAACCAAACTGGCATCGGGAACCGTGTCGTCAAAGGTGTAGGTTGCACTTTGCGCAGTAACCGCAGCGGACTCCAAGAGGGCCAAGAGGTCGATGTCCGTCACCTTTGACCAGGTTGCATAGTTACCTCCTACTCGGTAGAGCCGGATCTTGGTAGTGCGGACCTCATCGGTGTAGGTG
>JAYOXJ010000434.1:944-2556 GCA_038152725.1 Rhodospirillaceae bacterium | reverse complement strand
GTCATCTCCTTCGCCGTCAGCCCCATCAGCTGGGTGCGGTCGAGCATCAGCTCCTCAGCGCTGACAGCGTAGGCCTGCTTCAACCAGTTGCGATAGCCGTCATGGATCGGCTCAAGCGGCGCAAACGAGTCGGCATCGGTTTGCTCGTCGGTCGCGTCGCCGCGACCGGGCGAGAACGGCACCGTGATCTCATGGCCCGCCGCTTTCGCCGCCTGTTCCACGCCGACATTGCCGGCCAGCACGATGACGTCGGCAACGCTGGCGCCCGCGTCCGCCGCGATCGGCTCCAGCACCGACAGCACCCTGGCCAGACGGTCGGGCTCGTTACCCTCCCAGCCCTTCTGGGGAGCGAGACGGATGCGCGCGCCATTGGCGCCGCCCCGCATGTCGGAACCCCGGAAAGTTCGGGCGCTGTCCCAGGCGGTCGCCACCATCTCGGCGACGCCGAGGCCGCTGTCGGCGATGGCTGCCCTGACGGCATCGACATCGTAGCCGGTCGGTCCCTGCGGCACCGGATCCTGCCAGATCAGGTCTTCCGCCGGCACATCGGGGCCGATATAGCGCGCCTTCGGACCCATATCGCGATGGGTCAGCTTGAACCAGGCGCGGGCGAACGCATCACGGAACGCCTCGTGATCGTCACGGAACCGCAGCGAAATCTCGCGATAGGCCGGATCCATCTTCATCGCCATGTCGGCGTCGGTCATGATCGGCATTGTGCGGATCGAGGGGTCCTCCACATCTACCGGCATGTCCTCTTCGGCGATGTCGACCGGCATCCATTGATTGGCCCCGGCCGGGCTCTTGCCGACTTCCCATTCATATTTGAACAGCAGCTCGAAATAGCCGTTATCGAACACGGTCGGGTTCGTCGTCCAGGCACCCTCGAGGCCGCTGGTAACCGCATCGCGTCCGACGCCCGTGCCGTTGGGATTGTCCCAGCCGAAACCCTGATGCGCCACATCGGCGCCTTCGGGGTCGGGACCCAGCTTGCCGGCATCACCGTTGCCGTGCGCCTTGCCGACCGTGTGCCCGCCGGCGGTGAGCGCGACGGTTTCCTCGTCATCCATCGCCATGCGGGCGAAGGTTTCGCGCACCGCTGCCGCCGTCTTGAACGGATCGGGCTTGCCGTCGACGCCTTCCGGGTTGACGTAGATCAGGCCCATCTGCACCGCGGCCAGCGGATTTTCGAGGGACGTCTCGTCACCGGAATCGGCGTAACGGTCCTTGCCCAGCCATTCCTTCTCGGCGCCCCAGTAAATGTCCTTCTCGGGGTGCCAGATATCCTCGCGGCCAAAGCCAAAGCCGAAGGTTTTGAAACCCATCGACTCATAGGCCATGTTGCCGGCGAGAATGATCAGGTCGGCCCAGGAAATCTTGTTGCCGTATTTCTTCTTGATCGGCCAGAGCAGACGGCGCGCCTTGTCGAGGCTGACATTGTCCGGCCAGGAGTTGAGCAGCGCAAAACGCTGGTTGCCGGTGCCGGCGCCGCCGCGCCCGTCGGCGACGCGGTAGGTCCCCGCCGCATGCCACGCCATGCGGACCATCAGCCCGCCATAATGACCCCAGTCGGCGGGCCACCAAATCTGGCTGTCGGTCATCAGATCGCGAA
>JAYOXJ010000434.1:0-934 GCA_038152725.1 Rhodospirillaceae bacterium | reverse complement strand
GTCGGCCTTGAGCCCCTCGACGTCGAGCTTTTTGACCTCGTCCCGATAATCGAAGCCCGGCCCCATAGGGTCGGTCTTCGCATCATGCTGGTGCAGGATGTCGAGATTGAGGGCGTTGGGCCACCAGTCCATGACTTCCTTGTTCACGGTGGTGCTGCCACCATGCATCACCGGGCATTTACCCGCGCTTCCGTTGCCGTCCATTTTTTCCTCCTAACGATCTTCAAACCCGCCTTATTGCGAATTGGAATTAATATAATAATTGACATACGCCTTTTCAATGGCATGAACACTATTCTAGAATTATTTTATTTTATTGTATTTTGCGCGACCGACGGTCGCTGCAAGTCGCTGGAATCAAACGAAAAGGGCCGGCATTTCTGCCGGCCCTGCGTTCTCCAACTGCTTGGTATTTGCTACCCCGGCAGCACGTCGCCGAATTTCTTCATGATGCGCGCGTCCAGATCGGGCGAATTGCGCGCCACGATGGGGAACGTGTCCTTGCGGCGATAGGGGCGGCAGGCATCCACCACCACGCGCGAATTGCGCGGGTCCTCGTGGCTGTAGGCCATCGGGTCGAGATGGGTGCTCCAGCAGCCGTTGAGGATATCGACACCGTCCTTGGGATCGCACCTGGTGCACATCGACCAGATCACGTCGTTCAGGTTGGCCGGATCGATATCGTCGTCGACCACGATCACCCAGCGGTTGGCGTAGGCCCCGGCATGGCACTGGCTGGCCACCAGCCCGGCCTGCTTCGAATGGCCGCCATACATGGTCTTGACCGAAACCGTCAGCCACATGCGGCTGCCGCCGGCCTCGTGCGCCCAGACGCCCTTGACCTCGGGGATGCCGGCGGCCTCGAGCTGGTTCCACACCGCGCCGCAGCGATAGGTGCCGCGATAGAACGTGTCGTCGTTGGGCGGCACCGCCG
>JAYOXJ010000433.1:2168-2558 GCA_038152725.1 Rhodospirillaceae bacterium | reverse complement strand
TGATCGGGATGTTGACGTCCGGATCGGCCTCCTTGGAAATGGTGACGTAGCCGTAGGCGCCGGAGATCAACACCAGCAAGAGACTGGCCAGCACGGTACGTGCATGGGTTAGCGCAGCATCTATAAGCGCATTCATTTCGCCGATGCCTCCGCGTCCGACTTGGTGCGCACCTTCTCGCCCGGCCGCACGAACTCCTGGCCGACGGTGATCAGCGTCAGCGTCGCGGGCAGGCCGGCGATCCACATACCTTCGGAGGTGTCCTCGATGACTTCGACGGCGTGGAATTTTACCCGGCCTTCGGCATCGACCGCCTTGACGCCAATGGCGCCCTGGTCGTCGAGCGTCACGGTTGCCGGCGAAACCTTGTGCGCGGCGGCCGCACCGGTCGT
>JAYOXJ010000433.1:0-2158 GCA_038152725.1 Rhodospirillaceae bacterium | reverse complement strand
CTTCCCCGGTCTTCAGTCGGACCTCGGCGGTCAGGCCCTCGGGGATGGCGCCAGCCTTGTTTTCGAACCAGATCTCGACACGGAAGGTGCGGGTCTTGGCCTCGCCGATCTTAGAGATGAACCGCACCTCGCCCTGGTGCGTGCGTCCGCCCGGCAGCAATACCCAAGCTTGGTCACCTGTCTTGAGGCCCATCACCTGGCGCTCCGCAACCTGGGCAACGACACGGATCGGATCGAGATCGACCAGCCTCGTGACCTTATCGCCGACCTCGACGTAATCGCCGACATTGGCCGGCAGCGTTTCGATGTAGGCGGTGATCGGGGCGCGCACGGCGGTACGCTGCACCTCCAATCGGATGGCGGCGAGCGCGGCCTTGGCCGCCTCCAGCTTGGACAGTTCCTCGGCAACCTTGATCTTGGAAGAGAACTGCTTTTGCGAGAGCTTCTTGGCACTGTCGTAGGAGAGCTCCTGGAATTCGACCTTGGCCTCGGCCTCCTTGAGCTTGGCCTGGCGGTCGTCGATGGCGAGGCGCACGAGGACGTCGCCCTTGTTGACCAGATCGCCCTTCTTGACCGGGCGCTCGACGATGCGGCCGGCGGTCTCGGCGGCGACCTCGATGCTCTTTACCGCCTCGCTTCGGCCGAACAGCGTGGCGAAGCGCTCATGCGGCTCGGCCCGGCTCTCGCGCACGCGCACCAGCACCGGCTGGGGTTCCGCCTTGGCGACGCGTTTGACGCCAGCGTCAGCAGGCTTTTCGGACACGGCGCCAGAGGCCACCCATGCGGTTGCGGCGACGGCGAGGCCGATGGCGATGACGTGACTGGCACGCATGCGGCGGAGGAATCCGATGGAAGGTTTCATTGCGCGGCCCCCTTGTTGCCGGCGGCAAGCACATCGGTTTCGAACTGGGCGCGACCGTCGCGTAGGTAAGCCGCTACCGCCTCGTAGAAACTCAGGCCCAGGCCGCGCGCGAACAGCCGGCCGGGCGGGATACCAGCTGGATTAAGGCCGCGCATGTGCTGAACCATACCTTCGAAGTGGGCGAGATAGTCGTCGTAGACGCGGCGGATGTCGTCCGGCTCCATCAAATCGGCAAAGAAGAACCGGAGCACGTGTTCGGAGCGGACGCGGTCCGGCTTCGGTGGCTGGGCCAGCGCCTGCTTGAAGCGTTCGCGCCCCGCCGGCGTCAGGGAATAGATCTTGCGATCGGGGCGACCGGCGTGGCTCTCCTCGGTAACGTCAACAAGGCCGTCTTCCAACAGGCTGGCCAGCGCCGGATAGATGGAGCCGTAACCGGCATCGTAGAAATGGGCGAACGGCCCTTCCTCGAACAGCTTTCGAATCTCGTATCCGGTGGCATCGCCCAAAGTGAGCGCACCGAGGCACAGTGTCTTGACGTCCATGTCGATTGCTTCCCGAAAATGCTAGTCAATCGGCGCCCGAATGTTTCCGGCGCCTCATATATCGGTCCGCTATATATCAATTCAATATATTTTTTGCAATGCAGCAATTCGCTGTGGGCAGAGCCGGCGCAATCACTTCCTTGCGCGCAATGCCGATAGGTCGCGCACCCAAGGCGGCTCGGGTGTGAAGGCCTCGATCAGGGTATCGACGAAGGCGCGCACCTTCGGCGACAGATGGCGTGCATGGGAATAGACAGCATAGATATTGGTCGGTTCGGCGATTTCGTATTCGGTCAGCACCGGGATCAGCCGCCCAGCGCAGATATCGGCGGCGATGACGAAATCGGCGGCGCGGATCAAGCCAAGGCCGGCAACGGCGGCCTGCTGCATTGAGACCGCGTTGTTGGTTTCGAAGTTGCCGCTGAAGCGGTAGCGGCGCGGGCCGTCGTCGCCGGTGAACTCCCACATGTTGAGCTGGGTCTCGAAGCTCAGCGTCAGGCAGTTGTGGTTCTTCAGGTCCTCAGGTGTTTCCGGCGTGCCATGGCGCTCGAGGTAGCTCGGCGCCGCGGCGACGACGCGTCTTGCCGAGGCGAGTTTACGCGCGATCAGCGTGCTGTCCGGCATGCGTGCAATGCGGATGGCGACGTCGATCTCCTCTTCGACCAGGTTGACGATACTGTCGGTCAGCGTGAGCTGGATGTGGAGGTCGGGATAGCGCTCGAGCAGTTGCGGCAGCAGCGGCGTGACGTAGAGG
>JAYOXJ010000432.1:0-2567 GCA_038152725.1 Rhodospirillaceae bacterium | reverse complement strand
TGACCGTCGGCGTCGGCGCCGGCCAGATGAGCCGCGTCAACTCGGCGCGCATCGCCGCCTGGAAGGCCGCCGACGCGGCGCGCGGCGCTGGCGACGCGAAAAGCTGGGCCGAAGGCTCGGTGGTGGCGTCGGACGCCTTCTTCCCCTTCGCCGACGGCCTCTTGGCCGCCGCCGAAGCGGGTGCCACGGCGGTGATCCAGCCGGGCGGTTCGATGCGCGACGAAGACGTGATCAAGGCCGCCGACGAGAAGGGCCTGGCCATGGTATTTACTGGCATGCGCCATTTCCGGCACTGATGTCTTAACGCCAATCCGCCGTTACAACGGCAAAACGAAACCGGGCCCGTAAGGGCCCGGTTTTTTTATGCCCGCGTGAGCGGCTAGGTCTTAGTACAGCACCTTGGCGTAGCGCGCTTCCATCTCGGCCTGGGTCTCGGCCGGCGCCGCGTCGCCGGTCTGGTCCTTCATCATCTCGCCGGTGGGCGGGATCGGGCGCTGGGCGGCTTGCGATTCCGGCGCCCACAGCTTGGAGCGCATCAGCGCCTTGGCGCAGTGCAGGTAGACCTGCTCGATGTGGACGACATAGACGGTGACGGCGGGCTTGCCGTCGACGGCGAAGCGCTGGCGCAGTTCTTCGTCGTCGCGGATCTCGACGGTGCCGTTGATGCGGAGCGTCTCATTGACGCCGGGGATGAAGAAGATCAGGCCGATGGCCGGGTTGACCAGGATGTTCTCCATGCCGTCCAGGCGGTTGTTGCCGGGACGGTCGGGGATGGCGATGGTGTGGTCGTCGAGCACATGCACGAAGCCGGGCATATCGCCCTTGGGCGAGGCGTCGCCGAGGCCGTCGATCGTCGACGTCGCCATTACCAGGAACGGCGAAAGCTCGATGAAGCGTTTGGAGTGCTTCTCCAGCCTGGTCATCTCCTTGGTCACGCTGCGGCCCTTGGGAAAGCCGTAGATGGCGCGAAGCTGTTCGGCAGTCTCGATCTTGGCCATGCGGCCCTCCGGGAGAAATTTCTAGAACTTGCGTTCGGCGATCAGTTGGGCCTGCATCTCGGCCTGGCGGATGAACTGGGCGAGGATATGCATCAGGCTCTGGTGCACGTCTTCGATGACGCCGTAGTTGTCGCCGGCGACGTGCAGGTTGACGTCGGCGAGCTTGGCCGTGCGGCCGCCGGAGAACCCGGTCATGGCGATGGTGGCGACGCCGTTTTCCTTGGCCCACTGGCAGGCCCTGACGACGTTTTCCGAATCGCCCGACGACGACACCGTGATCAGCACGTCGCCCGGATCGGCGAGCGTGCGAAGCTGATAGACGAAAACCTCGTCGTAGGAGATGTCGTTGGCGATCGCCGTGATCGTTTCGATGGTCGAACTCAAGCTAACCACCTTGGGGCGCAGCGCCGTGTCGGTCTGTACGCCCTTCAGGTGGTCGCAATGGAGATGGTTTGAGATCGCCGCCGAGCCGCCGTTGCCGCAGGCGAATACCGTGCCGCCGGCGGTGTAGGCGCGGGTCAGCAGATCGGCGGCGGCCTCGATGCGGCCGCGGCCGACCGACGCCGAGGCCGCCGCGAGGTGTTCGAAATAAGCATCGGCGAAGGCGCCGGCGCTCTCGAATTTTGTATCGGGGAATGTCATGTGCGGAACCTACGCCGGAACGCGCCCCCATTCAACGCCCTTAGCGGACGTCCGGCACGCGCCGGAGCAGCAGGAGGCCTATGACGAAGAACGCCACGATCGAGGCCATCCCGGCACGCTGGCTCTGGAACATGTCGGTGAAGAGTGCCACCAGCGCCGGGCCGATGAAGGCCGTCGCCTTGCCGGAAACCGCATAGAGGCCGAAAAATTCAGTCCGCATATTCTCGGGCGCCAGGCGCGCCATCATCGAACGGCTGGCCGACTGCGCCGGCCCGACGAAGAGCCCCAAGGGCACACCGAAGAGCCAGAACAGGGTCTTGGTCTCGACCACCAGGACGGCACAGCCGAGAACGGTGAGGGCGGCGACGCTGACACGGATCGTCCACTTTGCGCCGAGCTTGTCGTCGGCCCAGGCGAAGCCCGCCGCCCCCAGCCCGGCGGTGACGTTCATGGCGATGCCGAACAGGATCAACTCTTCGAAGGTCATGGCGAAAGTCCCGGCCGCGTAGATGCCGCCGAAGGCGAACAGCGTATTGAGGCCGTCGGTGTAGACCATGCGCGCGAGCAGGAACCAGAGCACGTCCTTGTAGCTCTTGAGATGGCGGAAGGTCGCCACCAGGGTCGCGAGCCCGGCCCTGACATCGGCCAGCACCGCGCCCTTGTGCGCGGCGCGGTCGCGGGTGAACAGGAACATCGGCAGCGCGAAGACCATCATCCAGAGCGCGACGAACGGCCCGGTGACGCGGAGGTGTTCGGCGGCTTGTTTGTCGAGCCCGAACCAGGGCCGTTCCGCCTGCACGAAACCGACCAGCACGATACCGAGACATGCAAGCCCGCCGACATATCCCAATCCCCAGCCCCAGCCCGACCAGCGCCCGATGCGCGCGTGCGCGGCCAAGTCCGGCAGCAGGGCGTTGTAGAACACCA
>JAYOXJ010000431.1:2168-2574 GCA_038152725.1 Rhodospirillaceae bacterium | reverse complement strand
GACCGAAGCAGGTCTCGATGGCATTGTTGAATACCGGCATGGCGCGCACCAGGGCCTCCGGGCGGATCGCCGCGCCGCCGACGATGAAGTGGCGAAGCGACGAAAAATCGCGCCGGGAAATGCTCTCGTCAGCCATCATCATGTAGATCACCGTCGGCGGCACGAACATGGCGGTGGCGCGCATGCGCTCGATGGCGTCCATGATGGTGACCGGGCTCGATTTGCCCATGAAGAGTTGCGTGCCGCCCATGGCCAGGATCGGCATGATCAAGGTGTTGGCGCCATGCGTCATCGGAGCGGCAATCAGGTGGCGGTCGTCGGCGTCGAAGCCGAACGAGGTGAGCATGGAGGCGATGCAGGTATTCCAGACCCGGTAGGTCTGCATCACGCCCTTCGGCACACCGGA
>JAYOXJ010000431.1:0-2158 GCA_038152725.1 Rhodospirillaceae bacterium | reverse complement strand
CCTGCAGATCGTCGAGCGCAAGGTCGTGATCGCGCGGCACCTCGCCAGCATGGCGGCCGATCAGATTGGCGATGGCCGCGGTCTGAGCGGCACCTTCGCCTGGCTTGCCGATCACCATCGTCACGGATTGCGGATCGACCTTGTCCAGGCAGTCGGCATCGATGACGACGATCGAGGGCTCGGTGACGCCGACGATGCGGTCGAGCTCTTCCTTGCCGTTCCGGGGATTCAGGGGCACCCAGGTTTTGCCGGCGGCGAATGTGGCGAGCCAGGCGATCAGGTGCTCGGGCGTATTGTAGGCGCAGATGCCGACGCGGCTCTGCGGCTTCGGGTCGATCGCCTGGAAGGCGGCGGCAAGCGCCTCGACCTGGGCCGAAAGTTCGGCATAAGTGATGGTGGCGGGGCCGGCCGATCCGGCGGCGGGATCGACCTCCACGGCGACGCGTTCGGGCCATAGGCGCGCCGCGCGGCGGAAATGTTCAATGGGCATCATGGCCGGCCGAGATTACGTCCGGAAAACCGGATTGCAAGCCCCCGTGGTTGCAGCGGCAGGCCTTTGCGGTTTCAATATCGGCCATGATCACGCCCGCCGGTCCCGCCGTCACGGCAACCCATGAAACGTCCCCGGTGATGGAGACGCACCGCTTTCCGCTGGATCGGCTGGAAGCGCTGATGGCGGCAGAGGTGAAGGACTTCCGCGCGCCGCTGGCCATCGGCCAATTCCAGGGCGGCATGTCGAACCCGACCTTCATGCTGACCGACGGCGGTGGCCGGCGCTATGTGCTCCGCAAGAAGCCGCCGGGCAAGCTGTTGCCGTCCGCGCACGCGGTCGACCGTGAGTTCCGCGCCATCAGCGCCATGCGGGCGGTCAGCATTCCGGTCGCCGAACCAGTGCTGCTTTGCGAGGACGATGCCGTCATCGGCCAGGCCTTTTACATCATGGGCTTCGCCGAGGGACGCGTGTTCCGCGATTTGCGCCTGCCCGGCATGGCCGCATCCGAACGTGCCGCCATCTACGATGCCATGAACGAAACCCTGGCCCGGCTGCATGCTGTCGATTTCCGTGCCGCCGGCCTGGAGGGTTTCGGGCGCGAGGGCGGCTACGTGGCACGCCAGATCAAGCGTTGGTCCGAGCAATACGTGGCCTCGAAGACCGACGACCTCGCCACCATGGATCGGCTGATGGCGTGGCTGTCGGAAAATCTGCCGGCGCGCGACGAGACCACCGTCGTGCACGGCGATTTCCGCCTCGAGAACATGATCTTTCATCCCAGCGAAGCGCGCGTGCTCGCCATCGTCGACTGGGAACTGGCGACGCTCGGCGACCCGCTCTCCGATCTCGCCTACAACTGCCTGCCTTATCACATGATCGATCCTGCGCGCGGGCACTTGTGCGAACCCGGCGAGGCCACCGCCGGCATCCCGTCCGAGGCCGAATATCTCGCCGCCTACACCGCCCGCAGCGGACGCGAGCCCGGCCCCGACTGGACCTTCTACCTGGTGCTGTCGCTGTTCCGCTTGGCCGCCATCACGCAGGGCGTCTATGCCCGCGCACTCAAGGGTAATGCCGCATCGCCGGCGGCGCTACAGCGCAAGGAGCGTTGCCGCGAGCTTTCCCTCGTCGCCTGCCGGCTGCTCGACGAGGCCGGCATCTGAGCGGCGCGCGTCAGTCCGACGGCAGGCCGAAAAAGTCATGAATCTTGCGGATATCGGTTTCCTCGAAGGTGCCGGCGGAGAGGACATGGCCGACCGGCTTGTCTATCGAGGCGAACGGCAGGCGTAGGAAATGGTAGGCGAAGGGCCGCGAAAACTCGCCCCTGTCGTAGGTCGTCTCGAAATAGATCGGTTCGCGGCTCTCGAAGATGCTGCGGTATTCGCCGGCGATCTTCTCGGCAACGCTTTTTGGCTCGACATCGGCGATAGACCAACCTGTGTAGTCCTTGCCCTGCAGCAGCGTCCGCGCCGTGCCCCAGAAGCGATAGACGAAATCGAGCGGTTCTTCCTGCACGTCGGCGACCGCGCACCAGGGGATCACCCTGGCCGGCAGGCGCATCCAGTCGAAGTCCCGCCATCGCGGTGTCTCCCGGTCGCCACGCAACTCCTCCCAATAGGCGAAGACGTCGTTGAGCATGCCGGTCATGGCGCCGACGACGGGTCT
>JAYOXJ010000430.1:0-2589 GCA_038152725.1 Rhodospirillaceae bacterium | reverse complement strand
CAGCTACTTGGCGGCATTAGCCAAATTGCTGAAACCACATCTTTTAACAATGTTTTGCTTTTAGATGGCTCGTATCAGCAAGCTATAAGAGCGGGTCACACAAATCCAGAAATCATTAATCTGCTCATCGACGGAATGGGTATCTTACCGTACATCAAAGGATCCAGTCTGGGACAAAACTTACTAACAAATACGATATTGCGACCTTTGACCAGTGCATCAGGTACGTCTTTATTAGACTATTTATCAAGAACTTTTGCTACTGGAAGTTCAATACTCAATATAATCAATCAGACAAACGCCACTGGAAGTTCGAAATTTCAAACGCTTACTTCTTCGACAGCTAATGGTGTATCCAGCATCGATATTTTAACTAATGCTAATGCAACAGGCCTATCCAAATTTAATACGCCATTATCCTCTACGGGAACTGGTTCATCTCAATTAGATAGGTTAGCCAGTGAAAATGGCACAGGCTCGTCAAATTTTCGAGTAGCGGCTGCAACGAATGCTGTTGGCGTGTCCACTCTTGACCGATTGGTCTCTGAAACCGCAACAGGAACCTCTGCATTTTCAATTCGCGACAACAGCCGCGCCTCGGGCAACTCTCAATTGGATCTTTTGGCAGTTAACAGCGCCACAGGATCTTCAAATTTTTCCACCCCATCAACATCAACAGCCTCGGGAACAACTAATCTTAATGTTGCGCTTGCAACAGTCGGTGTAAATAAAAATGCTGGCGACACTGCTGCAGCAAGTACAGCAAATGGCATATCGGGTAGAAGCATACTGCCCAACGCCACGGCAACTGGGAGTTCATACTTAAACGTACTCTCCAACAGCACTCCATTCAGTTCGTCGTCTACAATTGCAGGCCTTGCACCCACCTCAAACGCAACAGTGCAGTCTGCCTCGCAAATTACTCCACTTCTATTTGAAAATGGGGATTTTAGGTACGGAGGCTCAGGCAGCACGACTGGGTCGGGCACGAGAAGCATTGTAGGTTGGGATGTGGTCTTGGAGCAGGTGAATTTAGGAGACCCGGGCCAAGCAGTTACTAATTTAATACGGGTCAACAACACTTCAGTTGCGACACCAGCAGACCCGGGTGGTGGCAACGATAATGCGATAGTATTATCTGACAATGGTAACCCAACTACATTCAAATACAGCACATCAAGCGGCAAAATAACTTTGGGCACTAACAGTGTCAGAGTACCTAATTCAAATGGCTACATGCATGGCCCTTATCTGGTGTCGAAGGATGCTTATAGTATCTCAGCAGGAGATCAGGTGTATTTTGATTGGGGAGTCAATGCCAATGGGGACGCCGCCGACGTTTATGCATTTTTAGTTGACACAAGCACGGGGCAAAAAGTTGAACTTCTTGATTATCGACAATCCGCACCAGGATCAAAGGCCATTACAAGAAAAACAACTACGATAAATAGTGCTGGAAATTATAACTTTGTCTTTATATCGGGCTCTTATGATGCGGATGGTGGCCAAGTATTAGGATCCGAACTGGTTCTTGGTAATGTTGGCATTACACAAACCAATCCAAGTACAGCAAAAGTGACTACGGGCGCTGTAACTCTCGCAGCTCAGGAGTCGACTTCAGTTAAAATTGCGAACACGCAAATGGCTGAACTTTACAAAAAGGCTCAAGCTGATGGTTTCAACGGCAACTTTCAGATCTTAGCTCGAGGTTCCGATTACAGCCGCTTCTCTATAGATCAAAGCGGCAATATCTCATCAACAACTTTACAAAGGTCTAACAAGGCAACCTATAGCTTCGAAGTCAGATATAACAAAGCTGATGGTTCTGGCCATCATACTGAAACAATCACTCTGAATTTGACTCCCACAGAAAGAGCATCATCATCGTTGGTAGCTCAAGAAGGGGACAATATTGTTATAGAACGCAGCCATTTATCTCTACTCAATAGTTACGTAGCAGCAAATGGCGCAGGATCGTTCAAATTTTCGAGCACAAGCATCGATGCAAATAAATTCAACATTGACGCAAACACGGGTCGGATAACCTCGAAAACGCCTTTAGATTTTGACACGCAACAAAATTACTCTTTTGAGATAATATTCAAACGAGCGTCAGATGGAACTGAATTTGTTAATGCTGTGTCTTTACAATTAACAGACACTCTAGACTCCAAAGCCACACTCACATCTGAAGAAGCTAATCGTGTCTTCATTAACAAAAATACGCTCAGCACAATTCAAGCATACTCGAATGAAGATAATCAGGCTGGTCTTTTCTATTTGGGAGGTTCAGATGCGGCTTATTTTACAACCGACCAAGACGGTAACGTAACCTCAAACCGAGCTCTGTTGCTCGCAACAAAAAATAGCTATCAATTTAGCCTTAATTACCGTGGCGCAAACGGCATCGTCCACACTGAAAACATATCACTCGCCCTGACTGAGGCTTTACAGGCCACATCAAACTTAACGGCTAATGAAGCGACAAGCGTTTCAATTGATATAACAACATTGGATAAACTATATGGATTTGCCTCGCGAAATGGGCCAGGTACATATAGTATCGCGCAAACAGGCTCAGATTATTCC
>JAYOXJ010000429.1:2316-2621 GCA_038152725.1 Rhodospirillaceae bacterium | reverse complement strand
CGGTAGAGCGGTGCCGGCGACTTGAGCTGGCGGATGGCGCGGTCGATCATCACGTGCCGGCTGGCCGGCAGCGCGCCCTCGCGGAACAACTGGTTGAGTAGCGCGACCGTATCGGCGGTGTCGCCTTCGGCCGGGTCGAAGCGGCCGTCGGCCAAGTCGAGCATGGCGATGATGGCGCTGCCGAGCGAGCGCTTCCAGCCCAGCACCTCCTGGATGACGTTGGCGCCGAGCACGTCGGCGATCACGGTATCGAGCAACAGCGTCGCCTTCGGCTCGGCCTCGGCGGCGGCGAGCTTGCAAAGCGT
>JAYOXJ010000429.1:0-2306 GCA_038152725.1 Rhodospirillaceae bacterium | reverse complement strand
ATGGCCAGGTACTCGGCCTTCTCGCCCTTGGCGCCGCTGACTGCGGCCAGCGTCTTCGCGAACGACTGGCCGAGCTTGGGAAGCTCCACGCCATCGGCCCGCCGCGCGCGCTCGGTGATCTGGTCGCAGATCGCATAGATTTCGTTGCGGCGATCGAGCGGCGACTTGCCGCCGCCGTTCGCCGTCTGCAGCGTCGCGATGTGGCCGACGGCCGAGGGGAAGATGTTCTCGTAGTCCTTGAACCGCTGCAGGTCGCGGTAGCCATGCAGCAGTTCGGTCGGCGTCAGCATGACCTCTTCGAGGTAGTTCCGCAGCACCCGGTTCATCAGCATGCGGCTTTCCAGGCTGAAGAAATCGCGGGGATTGACGCAGTACTGCGGCGCCGCCTCGACCGTGGTGATCTGGATTTTCTTGGTGGTGCTGGCGGCCTGGGTTTTCTCGAAGACGACGGTCTCGTTGGTCGAGCCGTCGCGGTTTTCCTTGTTTGCGATGATCCGCGCCCCGGCGCATTCCTTCTTACCGAGAAACTTCTCGGCCAGTTCCATCGCCTCGGACTTGCTGTCGCGCGATGATTCGGTCACCCAGCGCCCGTCGCGCATGACCTGAATCTCGAAACTCTCGTACCTCAGGGCCAATTCCCGAACGCCCGCCGCGCACCCGTGCCAGCGACGCCCGATCACCCCTGATAGCGCCCGCCAAACCGGATAATGGCTTTGAAAAGCCGCCGTTGACAAGCCTATGTGCCATCAACATACTCCTCGGCTTTCCCAACCGGCACAGCCCGTTTCGGGGCCGCCGAAGCCGTCGGAGTGAGTGATGATTACACCTGTCATGCCGACCTACGCACGCTACGACGTGACGATGGAGCGCGGTGAGGGCGTTTACGTTTATGGCACCGACGGCAAGCGATACCTGGATTTCGGCGCCGGCATCGCGGTGGCGTCGCTGGGCCACTGCCACCCGCACCTGGTCGAGGCCCTGAAAAAGCAGGCCGAGACGCTTTGGCACATCTCCAACCTGTACCAAATTCCCGGCCAGGAACGCCTGGCCGAGCGGCTGGTCGCCAACAGCTTCGCCGATGCGGTGTTCTTCAACAACTCGGGCGGCGAGGCGGTCGAACTCGGCTTCAAGATGATGCGCAAGTATCACTCCGCCGCCGGCCGGCCGGAGCGCTACCGCATCATCAGCGTCGAAGGCGCCTTCCACGGCCGCTCCCTCGCCTGCATCGCCGCCGGACGGCAGCAAAAGCACCTGGCCGGCTTCGGCCCGCTAGTCGACGGCTTCGACCAGGTCGCCTTCGGCAACCTGAACGAGATGCGCGCCGCGATCACGGCGGAAACCGCCGGCATCGTCATCGAGCCGGTCCAGGGCGAGGGCGGCATCCGCCCGGTCGATCCCGAATACTTGCGCCAGTTGCGCGCCGTCGCCGACGAATTCGGCCTGCTCCTGATGTTCGACGAGGTGCAGTGCGGCATCGGCCGTACCGGTAAACTGTTCGCCTACGAGCATTCCGGCATCGCACCCGATGTACTGGCCTCGGCCAAGGGGCTCGGCGGCGGATTCCCGATCGGCGCCTGCCTGGCGACCGAAGCCGCCGCCGCCGGCATGACCGCCGGCAGCCACGGCTCGACCTTCGGCGGCAACCCGCTCGCCATGGCGATCGGCAACGCCGTGCTCGACGTGGTGCTGGCCAAGGGCTTCCTCGAGAACGTCAGCGCGGTGGCCAAGCATTTCCGCGCCGGCCTGGAGAAACTGGTGGCCAAGCGCTCGGACGTCTTCAACGACGTGCGCGGGCTCGGCCTGATGCTCGGCATCAAATGCAAGGGCGAAGGCCAGAACGGCGAGGTGGTCAAGGCCGCCATGGCGCGCGGCCTCTTGACCGTACCGGCCGGCGACAACGTGGTGCGGCTGGTGCCGCCGCTGGTGATCTCGCCCAAGGACGCCGACGAGGCGATCGCGATCCTCGACGCGGCGGCGGGCGACGTCGCCGGCAAGGCCGGCTAGCATGTCCGGCGCCCGGCACTTCCTCGACATCGACCAGATCGAGGCGCCCGAACTTCGCGCCATCCTCGACGCCGGCGCGCGCCTGAAGGCGGGCGGACGCCAGGCCGGAACGGCGCCCATGGCCGGACGCACCCTGGTGATGATCTTCGAGAAACCGTCGACCCGCACGAGGGTCTCGTTCCAGGTCGGCATGCAGCAGCTCGGCGGCGCCGTCGTGGTGATGGGCGAAAAGGACTCGCAGCTGGGGCGCGGCGAAACCGTCGCCGACACGGCGCGCGTGCTGTCGCGTTACGCCGACATCA
>JAYOXJ010000428.1:0-2626 GCA_038152725.1 Rhodospirillaceae bacterium | reverse complement strand
GGCTAAATCATTGGCAAGCCAGGGCGTCGTCGTTCGCGGTCCGGTCGCGAAATCGACGCTGATTAATGAGTTTCGCCAGGCGCGCTGCATGTTGTACCGTGGCGACATCAACGAAACCTTCTGTCTCGCGGTGGGAGAGGCGCAGGCCATGGGCGTGCCGGCGGTGGTTCAGGACCTGGGCTCGGTCGTCGAGCGCGTCGTCGACGGTGCGACCGGGTTCATCCGGCCGACCGACGCCGGCTTCACCGAGGCCGCGGTCGAACTCCTCACCGACGATGCACTCTGGACCCGCCAGCACGAGGGCGCGCTCGCCCGCCAGCGCGCCTGGCGCTGGCCCGACGCGGCGGCGGCGTTCGAGAAACTAATCCCGGGAGTGGCGTGAACGATGCGGCTTCTCCAAGCCATGGCGGGAGCGGAATTCGGCGGCGCCGAGGCGTTCTTCGTGCGTCTGGCGGCGGCGCTGCAGCGCGCCGGCGTCGAGCAGAAAGTAATCATCCGCAGCCATCCGACCCGTGCCGCCGAGCTACGCGATGACGGCGTCGATGTGGTCGAGCTCAAGTTCGGCGGCGCCATGGACTGGCAGACGCCGCGCGCGCTGAAGCGCGAGATCGCGTCCTTCAAGCCCGACATCGTGATGACCTGGATGAACCGCGCCACCGACATGTGCCCGAAGAGCGGCAAGGAGGCGTCCTTCAAGCACGTGGCGCGGCTCGGCGGCTATTACGATCTCAAGTACTACCGCGCCTGCGACCACCTGATCGGCAATACCGAGGACATCGTTGGCTATCTGGTCAAGGAGGGCTGGCCGGCCGAGCGCGCGCATTACCTGCCGAATTTCGTCGACGCCAAATTGGCCGAGCCGCTGCGCCGCCAGACCTACTACACGCCGGACACCGTGCCGCTGGTCCTGGCCATGGGCCGGCTACACGAGAACAAGGGTTTCGACATCCTGTTGGACGCGCTTTCTCGCGTCCCCAACGCCTATCTCTGGATCGCCGGCGAGGGACCGCTCCGGCCGACGCTCGAAAAACTGGCGGAGGAACTTGCGGTCAAGCCAAGGGTGCGCTTCCTGGGCTGGCGCAACGACGTGCCGGCGCTGCTCGCGACCTGCGACATGTTCGTCTGCCCGTCCCGGCACGAACCGCTCGGCAACGTGGTGATCGAGGCCTGGGCGCATGGCCGTCCGGTGGTCGCCGCCGACAGCTATGGCCCCGGCACGCTGATCGACCACATGGAATCGGGTATCCTGGTGCCGACCGAGGACCCGGTCATGCTGGCCAAGGCGATCCGCCTGGTGATCGGCGATCCGGACCTGGCCGAGGCCATCGCCGTCAAGGGCCATGAGACCTTCCAGGCGCACTTCACCGAGGACGCGGTGGTGCGTCAGTATCTCGAGTTCTTCGAGCGGATACTCGCCTGATGTGCGGGATCGCCGGCATCGTCATGAAGAACGGCTCGACGCCTGAGGCTTCGGTGCTCGACCGGCTGGAGGCCGCGCTCGCCCATCGCGGGCCGGACGGCGCCGGGCGGCACGTCAAGGGCGATACCGCGCTACTGCAGACCCGTCTCTCCATCATCGACCTCGAGACCGGCGATCAGCCGCTTTATGCCGATAGCCTGGGCGCCCAGGTCGCGCTGGTCGCCAACGGCGAGATTTACAACCACCTCGAATTGCGCGCCGAGACGGCCGGGCGGCCGTTCAGGACCAAATCCGATTGCGAGACGCCGCTGCAGCTTTACGTCACGGAAGGGGTCGGTTTCGCCAAGCGGCTGCGCGGCATGTACGCCATCGCCATCCACGACCCCGCCACCGACCGCCTGGTGCTGGCGCGTGATCCGTTCGGCATCAAGCCGCTCTACTACGTCGAGACGTTGACCCATTTCGCTTTCGCCTCGGAAGCGCAGGCGCTGGTCAAGGCTGGGCTGGCTCCGGCCGAACTCGACGACGCCAAGGCGGTCGAGTTGCTGCAGCTTCAGTTCACCACCGGTGCGACGACACCGTTCGCCGCCATTCGCCGCTTGCTGCCCGGCGAGACCCTGGTGGTGCGCGCCGGCCGCATCATCGAGTGTCACCGCATCGCCGCCCTGCCGCCGCCGTCGCCGCAGGACTTGACCGTCGAACGCGCCGTCTACCAGTTGGACGAGGTGCTGGAGGACAGCGTCGGCATGCATCAGCGTTCCGACGTGCCCTACGGCATGTTTCTTTCGGGCGGCATCGATTCATCGGCGCTGCTGGCCATGATGAACCGGCTCAACGACCGGCCGGTGCAGGCCTTCACCATCGGCTTCGGGCTCGACGCCGGCGTTCCCGACGAGCGCGAGCACGCCCGCGCGGTGGCCAAGGCCGCCGGCGCCGAGCACAACGAGGTCGAATTCGATGCCACGGATTTCTGGTCTTTGCTGCCTGCCGTCGCCCAGGCGCTCGACGATCCGGTCTGCGACTATGCCGCGGTGCCGACATTTAAGCTGGCGCGCGCCGCCAAACGCGCCGGGCTCAAGGTGATCCTGAGCGGCGAGGGCGGCGACGAGATGTTCGCCGGCTACGGCCGCTATCGCCGCGCCGCGAGGCCGTGGCTGCTGGGCGGGCGGGCGATGCGCCGGCGCGGCACCTTGGACGGCTTGGGCG
>JAYOXJ010000427.1:0-2628 GCA_038152725.1 Rhodospirillaceae bacterium | reverse complement strand
TCTTCTGGCCCTCGTTGGTCCACCAGCCGTGCGCGAACACCCGCTTCGGCGGCTCCAGCCCGGCCGCCATCAAAAATGCCGGCCAGTAGACGGTATGGAACCGGAGGATGTCCTTGCCGACCATGTGCAGGTCCGCCGGCCAGTATTTCGGATATTCGCCGGTCGAGGTTTCCGGGAAACCGACGGCGGTGATGTAGTTGGTCAGCGCATCGAGCCAGACGTACATAATATGCGCATCATCGCCCGGTACCGGCACGCCCCATTTGAACGTGGTGCGCGAGACCGAGAGGTCCTGCAGGCCGCCCTTGACGAAGCTGACGACCTCGTTGCGGCGTGTCTGTGGCAAGATGAAACCAGGATTGGCGTCATAGAATTCCAGCAGTTTGTCCTGCCAGGCCGACAGGCGGAAGAAATAGCTCGGTTCCTCGACCCATTCCACTTCGGCGCCGCTGGGCGCGATTTTCTTGCCGTTCGGTCCGGTGGTCAGTTCGCTTTCGGTGTAGAACGCCTCATCGCGGACGGCGTACCAGCCGGCATAGCTGCCCAGGTAGATTTCGCCGGCGTCGATCAGCCGGCGCCAGATTTCCTGGCAGGAAACCTTGTGGCGCTCTTCCGTGGTGCGGATGAAGTCGTCATGGCTGAAATTCATGGCATCGGCCAAGTCGCGGAAATTCTGCGACACGCGGTCGGTGAAGGCCTGCGGATCAATGCCGGCGGTCTGGGCGGACTTCTCGACTTTCTGGCCGTGTTCATCGGTACCGGTGAGGAACTTGACGTCGAAACCATCCAACCGCTTGAACCTGGCCAGCACGTCGCAGGCGAGCGTCGTATAGGCGTGGCCGATATGGGGCGCGTCGTTGACGTAGTAGATCGGCGTGGTCAGGTAGTAGGTCTCGGCGGATGACATGGGCGAAATACCGGTTATTGCGCGTTGTGCTGCCGGCACGATCGGGCGGAAATCCGCCACGGCTCCGCCCGGCCCCTTCGAATCAGCCGCGTGCGGCTTCGGCAATCGTCAAAAAGACGTTTAAAATCAACTGCTTGCGATCGAGACTAAGATGGTTCGTCCGGCGCAGGAGTTCGTCGGTTTTGTCCCATACTTGGAGCCAACGATCAAGTCCACCGGTTGTTGCGAGACGGCCGAAAATCTCGGATTCCCGGGCGTTCGCCTGCGCCGGCGCTGGCGCGCTACCGCCCGCCCGGCAAATGATGGCGGCCAGACTCCGGCGCAACAGGTCGGCGAAGGTCTCGAACCGCTCGGCGCCGTCGCCCCGCGTCATGGTCGCGCCGAAACTCTGCAGGTCGGTAATGCTTGGAATGGGCATCGCGTCGAGAAAATCCAAGATCTGCGTATGCAGTTCTGCGCCGTCCGCACGTGCCAACTCAAGTGCCCGCCCGATGCTGCCGTCCGCGAGCCGGAGCAGGTCTTGGCGTTCGTCGGCGGCCAAGTCCGGTAGGTATTCGGCTAGCAGTCGCTCCAGCGTGGCATCGTCGAGTTCGGCCAGGCGGAGCTTGCGGCAGCGTGATCGCAAGGTCGCCAGGAGGCGTCCAGGGTTGTGACTGATGAGGATAAGCACTGCGCGCGCCGGCGGCTCCTCGAGTACTTTGAGGAGTGCGTTGGCGGCGTTCGGGTTGAGGTCGTCGGCGCTGTCGACAATGACCACGCGCCACCCCCCTTCCCCGGCCGTCAGCTTGAGGAACCGGATGGTGTCGCGGACGTCATCGACGACGATTTCACTGCGGAGCTTGCCGGCAGTGCCCACAGTGCGTTCCAGCGTCACCAGATCGCTGTGACCGCCGGCCGCGACCCGCTGGAATACGGGGTGTTCAGGCGCCAGAAATAGCGGATCGTCGTCCGCCGGCGCCGGGACCAAACCGCCGAACAGCGAAGGCCCCTCGTCCGCCGCGCCTCCGCCGGCAAGCACATGGCGTGCGAAGCGGTATGCCAGCGTCGCCTTGCCGATGCCTTTAGGGCCAGTCAGCAGCCAGGCATGCGCCAGTCGGCCGGAACCGAAACCCTCGGCCAGGGCTAGGCCTGCGGCATCCTGGCCAACGAGCAAGCTGTTTCGCCGGGGCTCGGGAAATAACACTTCGGCGTCGGATTTGTCGGCGCGGGCTGCGGAATTCATGGCCGGAACTCTATAGGATTTGCAGCCGGTCTGAAACAGCGGCCATGACCCGGCCGTGCACGGTCTCGACGTCGCCTCGCGCGTCGATAACGACGCAACGCTCAGGTTCGACCCGCGCGATTTCGAGGAAGCCGCCGCGCAGACGTTCGTGGAAGGCGTGGCCCATGCGTTCGTAGCGATCTTCGCTTCCGGCGCGCTCGCCAGCACGTGCCAAGCCGGCGTCAAGGTCCATATCCAGGATCAGCGTCAGGTCGGGCTTGAAGTCCCGATAGAGCAGCCAATGCAGGTTGGCAATCGCCGAGGTGTCGATACCGAGGCCGAAACCTTGGTAGGCAAGTGTCGAGTCGGTAAAGCGGTCGCACACCACCCAGGTGCCCGCGTCCAGCGCCGGGTGCACAGTCGCCTTCAAGTGCTCGATGCGGGCCACGTTGTGCAGCAAAACCTCACTCATCGGCTGCCAGCGTTCCACAGTGCCTTCGACCAGAAGCCTGCGTATTTC
>JAYOXJ010000426.1:0-2637 GCA_038152725.1 Rhodospirillaceae bacterium | reverse complement strand
CCCGCGACCAGCATGATCCCGATCACCTGGCGCGAGTTCGCGCAAATGCATCCGTTCGCGCCCCTCGACCAGACCCAGGGCTACCAGCAGCTGTTCGAGGAATTGGAGGACATGCTCTGCGAGGCGACCGGGTTCGACGCCATTTCGTTACAGCCCAACGCCGGCTCCCAAGGCGAGTACGCCGGCCTCCTGACCATTCGCAAGTATCTCGACTCGATCGGTCAGAGCGAGCGCGACATCTGCCTGATCCCGTCGAGCGCGCATGGCACCAACCCCGCCAGCGCGGTGATGGCCGGCATGCGCGTCGTCGTCGTCGAGTGCGACGATAAGGGCAACATTGATCTCACCGATCTAAAGGCCAAGGCGGCCGAACACGGCGATCACGTGGCGGCGTTGATGGTCACCTACCCTTCCACTCACGGCGTCTTCGAGGAAGGCATCATCGACATCTGCGACATCGTTCACGGCGCCGGCGGCCAGGTCTATATGGACGGCGCCAACATGAACGCCATGGTCGGCATCGCCAGGCCCGGCAAGTTCGGCCCCGACGTGGCGCACCTAAACCTGCACAAGACCTTCGCCATCCCGCACGGCGGCGGCGGCCCCGGCGTCGGCCCAATCGGCGTGAAATCGCATCTGGCGCCGTTCCTGCCCGACCATTCGGTGGTCGAAGGCGTCAACCCTGCGGCCGGCAGCGGCGAGACTATCGGCGCGGTAGCCTCCGCGCCGTGGGGCTCGGCCTCGGTGCTGCCGATCTCGTGGTCCTACATGTTCATGATGAAGGGCCACGGCCTCAAGCGCGCCACCGAGATCGCCATTCTCAATGCCAACTACATGGCGAAGCGGCTCGACCCCTACTACCCGGTGCTCTACACCGGCAAGAACGGCTTCGTGGCGCACGAGTGCATCATCGACTTGCGGCCGGTCAAGGAAAGCTCCGGCATCACCAACGAGGATGTCGCCAAACGGCTGGTCGATTACGGCTTCCATGCACCGACCATGTCGTTCCCGGTGCCCGATACATTGATGATCGAGCCGACCGAAAGCGAGTCGCTCTACGAGATCGACCGGCTCTGCGATGCCTTGATCAAGATCAGGGAAGAGATCGCGGCGGTCGAGCGTGGCGAGGTCGATGCGACCAACAACGTGCTGACCAACTCGCCGCACAGCCATCACCTGCTGTTCGGCGCCGAGTGGGACAGGCCCTATACGCGCGAGCAGGCGTATTTCCCGATCCCCGAGCTGCACGACGACAAATACTGGCCGCCAGTCGGGCGCATCGACAACGTCTATGGCGACCGCAACCTGGTCTGCACCTGCCCAACGGTCGACAGCTACCGCGAGGCGGCGGAGTAGGTTCGCCTAGAGCGCCAGCGACATAAAGGTGTTGTACTCGCTGGCTTCGTAGTCTGCGAAGGCATCGCAGGGAACGAAGCCGTGTCGCGCGTAGAGCGCGCGTGCCGGGAGGAAGGCTTCCATGCTGCCGGTCTCGAGGTAGAGCTTCGCCAAACCGCGCCGGCGGGCCTCGGCGATGATATGCGCGACGATGGCGCTGCCGATGCCGTCGCCGCGCCGTGCCGCGATTGTGTGCATCGACTTGATCTCGCCCTCCGTTTTCGAAAGCGTCTTCAAGGCGCCACAGCCGATCAACACGTCGTCTTCCCACACCGTCCAGAAACTGATCTCAGGCGCGCGCAGCGCATCGAGATCGAGCGCAAAGCTGAACTCGGGCGGCGATTGCCGGGACATGAAATCGAGATGCACCGTCAGCAGACGCGCGATCTCGGGGCCACGGAGGTCATCCAATCTGAATTCCAACGCGCCGCCTCCTAGAAATCGTCCATCTGGCGCATCAGCCAACGCTCGCCGTCTAGGCAATCGCGGTTAGTACCGCGGAATTGGGCGGGGATGAAGCGCGGCGGGGGCGGGACGATACCGGCGATTTCCAGGATAAGCTTGCGGCGGATGGCACGGGCAAAATCCTCGAAACCGTTGGCGACGACGATGAAGGCGCCGGTGCCGCCGATCACGCAATCGCGGTAATAGGTATCCAGGTTGGCGATCTGCCGCGCACCGAAGCGGCTCGGCTTGCCATTAACGATGGGAAGGCCGTTGATCACGACCCCTGCCTGGATGGCCTGGTCGCGCACGCCCAGGATCGGAAGGCCGTTGTTGTTAGCGCCGTCGCCCGAGATGTCGATGACGCGTCGCCGGCTCGAATGCGGGCTTTGACTGAACCGCTTCATGCCGTAGCGGATGGCCCCGCTGATCGACGTCCATTGCGCGGTGTCGATGGGTTGGCGGTTGATTTCGTCGGTGAAGCGCTTAGCACTGGTGGGATCGGAGATGACGGCCCAATCGACCAGCGTCTCCTGGTAATGATCGCCGGCCCATTCGACGTAGGTAGCCGCGATCCGCTTGTGAAAGCCCGACTGGATCGCCGCCATGACGGCGGGGTGATTGAGCGCCTGGACGTATCCCTGGCGCTGCAGACGGGCCTCGTCCTCATCGACCGAGCCTGAAATGTCGACCGCAAGCACCAGCTCGAGATCGACCGGCTCAGCCGTCGCCCGCCCCACGAAAGTGGCCAACAACAGGCTGGCCAGCGCCATCATTCGGATCATAATGATATGTAAG
>JAYOXJ010000425.1:0-2637 GCA_038152725.1 Rhodospirillaceae bacterium | reverse complement strand
ACGTATTGGTGATATAGCTCGTCGCGTTCTCGAAGATCGAGGAGTAGTGCGCCAGCGTAAAGCCGTCCGGCACCACGCTGAATGACCACACCGTGCCGAACGAGAGCAGCGTCAGGCCGATGTGCGGCGACAGCACGAACAGCAGGATGATGACGATGATGCCGTAGCAGATGGTCTTCTCCCAGGGCCGCATGTCGCGCTTCGCTAGGCCGCCGCCGCCCTTCTGCACGGTCGCGTAATCCTTTCCGCGCATGGCCAGGAACGAAACCCAGAGCGAAAAGATCGAGAACCCGACAAGCATCACTGAAATGACGTAGCCCATGGGATCGGAGATGCCGATCGACGAGATGCGCAAGTAAGCCTGCGGCGCCAGCATGTTGTTGATGTTGAGCAGCAACGGCGTACCGATGTCGTCGAACACCTTGATGAACACCAGCGACGCGCCGGCGACGTAGCCCGGCATGGCGAGCGGAAAGACGATACGGCGGAACAGCCTTGCCCCCTGCGAACCCAGGTTCTGGGCCGATTCCTCCATGGCCCGGTCGATATTGTTCAGGGCCGCCGACAGATTGATCAGGATGAACGGGAAATAGTGGATGCTCTCGACCAGGATGACGCCGTTGAGGCCATCCATGAACGGGATGGTGAAGCCGAACCAATCACTGAGCAGGAGGTTGACGGAACCGTTTTCGCCGAGCAACAGGACCATGGCAACGGCGCCGACGAAGGGCGGCATGATCAGCGGCACGATGCCGAGTGTCTGGATCAGGATCGCGCCCTCGAAGTTGAAGCGCGTCGTATAGTAGGCGAGCGGAATGGCGATGGCGGTGGCCAGCAATACCGACATCCCGGCGGCGTAAAACGAATTGATGAAGCTCTGCTGGAACAGCGTGGCGCCGAAGAAGTCGGCGAAGTTGACCAGCGTCAGCGCTCCGGTGTTGGGGTCCTGGAAGGCAACGTAAATGACCTTGGCGATCGGCAGCACCAGAAAAGCAAACAAGAACAAGCCCAGACCGATGGCGATCCAGGCGGCCATGGACGGTGCGCGGGTGAAAAAATGCATGTTGGCCTTATAAGGTCAATTCGCCGGATGGCAAAATTCGGGGGCGACACTCGGGCATACCCTGAGGCCGCCCCCGATTTCCGCTACATGGCCTTGGCTTTTTCGGCCAGTGCCTTGGCCTTGGCATAGTTCGCCACGGTGAAGGCGTCCCATTCCTTTTCGATCTCGGCCTGGCGGCCCTTGACCTGGGTGGTCGCCTTTTTGCGCTTGGTCTTAAAGATCGCGTTGAACTCCTTGCTCGATGCCTGCTGCAAGGTGATCGGCACGGCGCCGACCAAAGCTTTCGCCTCCTCGATCAACTTGGTCGCGGCCGGATTGCCCTTGGCCTCGGCCTCGTGGATCGCCTTGGTCGCCTCGCGAAGCTCGTTGAGCCGATAGGTGATCATCACGTCGAACAGCGCATTGACCACATTGTAGTGGCTCTTCGACTGGTCGAGGTCGAACTTCACCGCGGCGCCGATGGTTTTGTCGGTGAACGGATTGGGGAAGCCCTCGGGCGCTTTGGCATAGGTGGACGGATTCACCGGCAGACGCATGATCTTGGGATCGAGCAGCACTTCCTGGCCTTCCGGCGACAGCAGGTATTCGATGAACAGTTCCGCGTTGGCGGCGTTCGGCGCGTTCTTGACGATACCGATATTGGCCGGCACCAGCGTGGTCACCGTCGGGTAGACGAAGTCGACCGGGAACTTCGACGCCCTCGACGAGAAGCCGAAGAAGTCGATGACGATACCGAAGCCGAACTGGCCGGAGTTGACACCGTCCGGCACGCCGAAACTGCGTTCGGTCACGGTCTTGAAGTTGCCGGCCATGGCCTTCCATTCGGCCCAGCCCTTCTCCCAACCCATGCCCTGAAGCACGGTCTCGACGGTGAGGTGCGTGGTGCCCGACCGCGACGGCGAACTCATGCCGACATGGTCGAAGTAGACGGGCTTTTTCAAATCCGCCCATTCACGCGCCACCGGCAGTTTCTTCGCTTTTGCGTAGCGGGTGTTCCACATGATGCCGTAACCGGACGCGGCAAAACCGAAATAGTAGCCGTCCGGATCATTGATCGGAAACGCCCCGACCTTTTCCGGAATGCCTTTCTGCTTGATCTGGTACTTAGCCAACAGATTGCTGCCCTTGAGTACCTCGAAGGCATCCGGGGCAGAGGCCCAGAACATGTCAGAAGTGTTGTTGGCTGCGGTCTCTTGCAGGTACTTGATGCCCGAGTTGGTGTTCTTGCGCAGCATCTCGACCTTGACGCCGGGATACTTCTTTTCGAACGCCTGCTTGAAGGCTTCCGTGGTGTCCGGCGGATAGGATGTGACGACCACGAGCTTGCCTTCCGCGGCGGATGCGGAGGTCGGGCCTGCCAAGCCAAATGCCGAGATTGCAAGGACGAGTAGGGATGCGACTAAAGATCGGAACATTTCATTACCTCCCAGTTCCAACTAAAAACCCGCCACGACCGTCAAGCCTCAGAAGTGGGCGAGACGGATAGCCGGTAACGTTGCCACCAGAGCAAGCGTTACTGTTTGGGGCTGAAGTAGCTAAGAGCCTATAGGGGTTCTACAATGGCTACGATGTAC
>JAYOXJ010000424.1:0-2640 GCA_038152725.1 Rhodospirillaceae bacterium | reverse complement strand
GCGAAAGGCGCAAAAATATCGTTTAATTTCAACGATGTGATTGTGGTCACAGGGGGACCCTTGTCACATGCGGCGATCCGTTATTGGCTTATTGTCGATATTGAAGATCGCGGGAGGGAACGTTCTCCGGGTCCTCGATAAGGGCAAACCGCTGGAAACGACGGGACGCAGAGTTACCGGCCTAAGGCCTACGAAGTCCACGCGGGCTAGGGCGGCGGAACAGCCGAAAGGAGCAGGAAGATGGGTATCGTCGATTTCTTCTATCGTCACAAAGCGAAAATTCGCGGCATCGTGATCGCCATCATGGTCCCCACCATGTTCCTGGGCGGGCTTTTCATCGCCTCACGGAACGGCCCGGACGCCGACGATCTGCGCACCGCGGCCATCGCGCTCGACAACTTCTACAGCGAAAACCCGCCGAACGGGGTTTGAGAATACCAGGGTGTCCGCATCGTCGACAACAAGCGCATCGTCGTCGACGTGCATGTCGCCGTCGTGCCCCATGCCACCGTCATCCAAAGCCGCAACAACCGGATCCGGTTTTCCTACATGAAGCTGGCCTGCCCGACGGGCGACCCGGTGGTCGAGAAGTGGATCACCGAGACCAAGGTCTGGATCAACCTGCACTTCCACGGCAAGACGCTGATCGAAGCGGCCTGCCCGAAACCGACCGACACTAAACTTTTCTCCAGCTGAGGCGCGCTAAATAACCTCACCGTCGATCACGTAGCGCGCCTCCGGGTCCTCGATTTCCAGGATCCAGATATCAGGATCGACCCGAAGCTGCTTCGAGATGTAAGCCTCGGCCTCGGCGTTTTCCGCCGGGGCTTCGCCGGTTGCGCGCATCCACGCGCGCAGGCCCTCGGCCGTGCGCACCTGGAAAAGAACGACCGATGTACCGTCAAGGCGGTCGAGCTTGATCAGGATGGCGCCGGCGTCGGGGTCGCCCTTGCGGCGGATGACCGCCGGCAGGAACGCCTGGTCGCAGAGCCTGAGCTGGGCCCTGATCCAGATTTCCGCTTTCAGGCGCGGCTCGGCCATGACGTTGAACCCCGGCTCCATTGGTGAGAGGATCGCCTAAATCTTACCGGAGTGATCAATGTTCGTCCTGCATGAAAGACTGGTGGCCGATACCGTCCCCATGGCGCGTTGGGAACTCAGCGAGGTGCTGCTTTGCAACGACGCCAATTTCACCTGGCTGATACTGGTGCCCAGGCGCGAAGGGCTTAAGGATTTCCACGACCTCGCCCGCGCCGACTGGCCGCTCGCCATGGCCGAGATCGAGCGCGCATCCAAAGCCCTGCAGGCGATCACCGCCGCCGACAAGCTCAACGTCGCCGCGCTCGGCAACATGGTGCCGCAGCTCCATATCCATGTCATCGCGCGCCACAAGGGCGACGCTGCCTGGCCGGGGCCGATCTGGGGCAAGCTCGACGCCAAGCCCTATGGCGCCGCCGAACTGAGCGAGCTCACCGGGCGCCTGCGCGCCGCCTTCGAGGCCGCCAATCCCTGATGACGCTTCCGTTGGCATGGCCTTCAGGGCTACGCTCGACGCCATGAAAACCCGTCTCGCCGCTGCCGCGATCGTGATTGCGCTGCTTGCCGGCGTGGCGCGCGCCGCCGACGCGCCGCCGATCCGCATCGGCGTGTTGGCCTTTCGCGGCGCCGAACACGTCATGCGGTCGTGGTCGGCGACCGCCGACTACCTTTCGGCCCAGGTGCCGGGCCGGCGTTTCGAGATCGTGCCGCTGCCGTTGAAGACACTCCGCGAGCGCGCCGCGGCACGCGAAATCGATTACGTGCTGACCAACCCGGGCCAATACGTGGTACTCGAGGAGGCGCTCGGCATCAGCCGCATCGTGACCCTGAAAAAGCCGTTCACGGAGAACCTGTCGAACGTGTTCGGTGCCGTCATCTTCGTCAGCGCCGCCTCGCCGATCCAGGATTTGAAGGGGCTCAAGGGCAAGGTGTTCGGCGCCGTCGCCGAAAACGCCTTCGGCGGCTTTCAGATGGCCTGGCGCGAACTCAAGGCCGCCGGCATCGACCCGTTCAAGGCGCTCAGGGAGGTACGCTTCTTCGGTCTGCCGCAGGATAACATCGTGCTCGCGGTGAAATCCGGCGAGATCGACGCCGGCACGGTGCGCACCGGCGTACTCGAGACCATGGCCAGGGAAGGGGTGATCAAGCTCGAGGATTTTAGAGTCCTCGACAAACGCCAGGTGCCCGGTTCCAGCCGGCAGCTGTCGACCCGGCTCTATCCCGAATGGCCGCTGGCGAAAATGCCGCATGTATCGGCCGAGCTTTCCGAGAAGGTCGCCATCGCGCTGATGAAGCTGACGCCCGACAGCCCGGAGATGCGGGCCGCAGGGGCTTCGGGCTGGACCGTGCCGCTGGACTACAAACCGGTGCACGATCTCTTCCGCGAACTCGAGATCGGCCCTTATGCGCTCGGCGAGGCGAGCCTTACCGATTTACTTCGACGCAACTGGGAATGGGTGCTGTTCGCCTCGGTATTGTTGGTGCTGATCGTGCTGCACGGAATTCGCACCGAATATCTGGTGCAGCGCAGCACCCGCGAACTCAAGAACGAGGTGCAGGAGCGCCGCGCCGCCGAGGACCGCGTGCGTCAGCACGAGGCGG
>JAYOXJ010000423.1:0-2641 GCA_038152725.1 Rhodospirillaceae bacterium | reverse complement strand
TCAGCCGCGAGGGCGTGCAGCGCGACCTGCTGCCGCTGATCGAGGGCACCACGGTCTCGACCAAGCACGGCCCGGTGAAGACCGACCACGTGCTGTTCATCGCCTCGGGCGCGTTCCACGTCGCCAAGCCGGCCGACATGCTGCCCGAACTGCAGGGCCGGCTGCCGATCCGGGTCGAGTTGCGCGCGCTGACGCGCGACGATTTCGTCCGCATCCTGACCGAGCCCGAAGCCAGCCTGATCAAGCAATACAAGGCGCTGATCGGGGTCGAGGGCGTCGAGCTCGACTTCGGCGAGGATGCCGTCGACGCGATCGCGGACCTGGCCGCCGAGATCAACCAGGGCGTCGAGAACATCGGCGCCCGGCGGCTGCATACGGTCTTGGAAAAGCTGATGGAGGAAATCAGCTTCACCGCGTCGGAACGCGGCGGCGAGACCGTCAAGGTCGATGCCGAGATGGTGCGCACCAACGTCGCCGACCTGGCCAAGAACGCCGACGTCCGCAAGTTCATTCTCTAAGTTACGAAAGCCGTTTTAAAACAGGAACTTGTGCAAGACAGCTCAGGCTCTTCGGGTCATCATGCGATGCGCCGGCCCGCAAAGCTCCGGCAATCTCTCAACAGCGCCGTCTAAGTGCTTAATGCGTCGGGCCTTTCAGCGGCGCGAGGCGGCCTTCGATCTCGGCCAGGATCCACTCCAGGGTTTCCTCATCCATCGTGTCAATTCGCTCGGCTAACACGTTGGCGAGTTGAGTGGCTTTTGGGCTGAGGCCCGAGGTATCGACGACCACGCGCGGGTGCGACAGTTCGGCCAGGCGTTTTAACTCCTCGGCCTCGTCCCACATCAGCTCGAAATAGCCGCAGATCTGTTGCACCAGGCCCGAGCCGGGGCGGCCGCGGTGGCCGTGCTCGAGCGCCGAGAAGTAGGCCGACGATACGCCCAGGTCCTCGGCCATCTGCTTCAGCGTGATGCCGCGAGATTCTCTCAGCGCCCTGATCTTTTCACCGAACGGCGTCATTTGCGCCTCCGGAGCAGGATGTAGAGTGCGCCCTCGCCGCCGTCGGCCGGCGTGGCATGGTCGAAGGCATGCACCAAGACTCGAAAGTTGGGCTCGTTGAGCCAGCGCGGCACCGCTTGGCGCAGCACGCCGATGCGCCCGTCGGTGCGTGTGCCCTTGCCGGTGACGACCAGCACGGTCTTATAGCCGCGCCCCTGGGTGCGCTGGAGGAAACCCAGCAGCGCGTCGTGGGCGGCGCCTTGGGTCATGCCATGCAGGTCGAGGCGGGCTTCGACCGTCACCTTTCCCCTTCTTAAGCGCAATTGTGTGCGCCTATCTAGGCCCGGTGCCGCGCCATGAGCCATATCCGGGGTCCTGGCGGCGGGCTTCGCCGGCGCCAGTGCGGGCGGCGGCGCGGATTTAAGGCGTTTTGGTTGAGCTTTCTCGATCAAGGATTCTGTCTTGCTCTTAAGTTTGCGCCCCGAGAGCGGCTTTACGCCTTTGGCGACGCTTTCCCACAATGCAAGATCATTGTCCTGAGCCAATTCAGGGGATTTCGGCTTGGCGGTCGAGCCCCCCTTAGCCGGCATCATCGACCACCACGATGTGCAGGTTTTGCGGGCCGTGCGCACCGAGCAGGAGAGTTTGCTCGATGTCGGCGGTGCGCGACGGGCCGGTGATCCAGTTGACGGTGCGCGGCAGCTGGGTCTTTCCCGGTCCCGGCTTCGGTGCAAGCGCGCGCACGCGGGCCCAGACTTCTTCGTAGCTGCCGGCGATGTCCTTGGCCGCGACCACGGCAATATGGGTGGGCGGCAGAAAATTGACGGTGGTCGGGTTGTCGGGCCCGGACAGAAACACCAGGGTGCCGGTCTCGGCAACGCCGCCTAAGGCGCGGCTGACGCCGACCGCATCGGTGCCGGCGGCGCGGCCGGAGGAAACGTCGAGCAACGGCTGCGCCTGCCAGCCTGCCTGCATCAGCGACGGCGCCACGCGCACCCCCGTCGGCAGGTTGTGGCGCTTCAGGTAATCGGCGACGGCGGCGGGCAACGCCGCCAGGTTGGGCACGCGGACCAGCGTCGCCTCGACGCGCTCTGCCTCCAAGGTAAACTGCTTGATCTTATCTGCGGCATCCACGCCGCGCTTGGGGACCAGGTTTTCCGGCGGAGTCTCAAGCCGGGCGCGCGCCGCATCGGTCGAACGGCCGTCGCGCTTCAGGCCCCGTTTCAGCCGGCCCAGGATGGCGGCGCGGGAATCGCTCATCTGGGCGCCCTTCCGGTATTGCGGCGGCGCAGCCAGGACCCGCTGGCGTCGCCACGCGGGCCTTTCTTCCATTGCGCCATAAAGGTATCGCCAGTGGGTGCGGGCAGATCGCGCGTCCCGGTCCAGCCCGACGCCAGCGGCAGCCATGTGAAGCCGCCGCGGCGGCGGCCCAAGGCACCCAGCGCCGCGACGCCCAGGGGCATAAGCGCGTGGTAGAGTTTCGGGCGCTCGGCGAGCCAGGCCCAGGCGCGGAGTGCGATGCGCGCGAAGCCGCCCGTGGCGGCACGGGCGAACTGGCGCCGGCGCCCGGCGCGCAGCATCTTCGGTAGCGGAATGCGCATCGGGCACACACTCTCGCAGCGTCCGCAGAGCGTCGATGCGTTGG
>JAYOXJ010000422.1:1581-2643 GCA_038152725.1 Rhodospirillaceae bacterium | reverse complement strand
TATTTGCCACTTGGAATGACTTGATGCATTTTCAAGTTTTCGAAAGATTAAAAACTTGGATTGGGTGACGTAATATGGCGGTGACAAAATTACGGCACGCTTTTTTATACGTCCTTATACTTTTTTCGCTTGTTAACCTATCACCCCTTGGCGTTGCCCAACCTTCAGTTGCGTCGCCACTTGAGGACGGAAAAAGCATTTTATCAAAGCAATCCATATTTATTCCCAACGAACAAGGTTCCCAATCCTCGGCAAAGACGCAACCAATCCTGTTGGCGCAAGCTTCAGCCGCACCTCCGGTTGAACAGAGATCTGACCTTATCACTGAAATAAGCGTAGAGGGTTCACAGCGCGTTGATCCAGATACCGTCATTTCGTACCTGCGCTTGAAAGTAGGGGACCGTTATGAGCGTGAGAAACTTGATGACTCGCTAAAGTCGCTTTTTTCTACAGGTTATTTCCGTGATGTGAAATTTCGCCGAAATGGAAGTGTGCTCGTTGTGCAGGTTGAAGAAAATCCAGTTGTTAACCGCATAGCTTTCGAGGGAAATGACCGAATTAAGGATGAGGTGCTTGAGGCAGAGATAAAGCTAAAACCAAGGCTGGTTTATACGCCTAATAAAATTCAAAGTGATGCTGAACGCATCATTGACGTCTATCGGAAAAGTGGTCGATTTGCAGTAAAAGTAGATCCAAAACTCATTCAACTTGATCAAAATCGTGTCGATGTTGTTTTTGAGATACAGGAAGGTGACCTTACTAAGGTGCACCGAATTGTGTTCATTGGTAATCAGCGCTTCTCGGACAGACAACTGCGTTCAGTGATAAGTTCGGAAGAGTCTCTATGGTATCGATTTTTTTCTTCAAATGATATCTACGATCCAGATAGACTAGGTTATGATAAAGAATTGTTGCGAAAATATTATCTCGCCAATGGTTTTGTAGATTTTCAGGTGATTAGTTCAGTTGCGGAGCTCACACCGAATAAAGATGGATTTATTATTACAATCACTCTGGAAGAGGGCGAGCGCTATAAGTTCGGCAAGATCAACGTCAGTTCCT
>JAYOXJ010000422.1:0-1571 GCA_038152725.1 Rhodospirillaceae bacterium | reverse complement strand
ATAGGCTCAATTGCTGTTGATAGTAAAATTCAAGGCTTAGATGAAAATTCATTTCAAGAAGCGTTAAGATTATCTGTTGGTGATCATTACGATATCGAAAAAATTGATGAAACAGTCGATGGTCTAACTGATATCGTGGGACGGACAGGATTTGCATTCTTAAAAGTTACGCCGAACGTTAGGCGGCGAGAAAATGGTAAATTAATAGATGTTGTTTTTGAGATTGACTATGGTGAAAAACTCTATGTTGATCGAATTAACATTGTAGGCAATGTGCGCACGCTCGATAGCGTTATCCGGCGGGAAGTGCAGTTGGCAGAGGGTGATGCGTTTAATCGGGCAAAAGTAAGTGAGTCTGAGCGCAGACTCAGGCGCTTGGGGTTTTTCCAGTCAATTAAAATTAAAACGATTCCGGCGAAAACGCGTGATCGAATCGACATCGAGGTTGTTGTCGTCGAGCAATCAACAGGAGAGTTATCCTTTGGTGCTGGCTTATCGTCGGATAGCGGTGTTTTAGGTAATGCCTCACTTAGGGAGCGTAATTTGTTGGGGAAGGGGCAGGATCTAGCTCTAACCTTTGGGCTTTCCGCAAAGGAAACACAAATAAACCTCGCCTTCACTGAGCCATATTTCTTAGATCGGCCATTATCGGCAGGCATTGATATTTATGGATCTGATCGCGATTTAACAGATGAGTCGGCGTACACTGAACAATTGACTGGCTTTGGGTTGAGAGTAGGGTATGAACTTAGACCACGTTGGAGGCAGACATGGAGTTACAGTCTAAAGGACTCTGAAATCAACGCATCTTCGGGTGCCTCTCGTTTTATACTGGCACAAGATGGGCTATCGACTACTTCGAAAATTTCGCAGCGGCTTAGTTACGACGATACCGATAATTTCTTCGATCCGTCCGAAGGCTCCCGCTTATCTTGGAATATCGAACTGGCAGGGCTTGGTGGTTCAGTCGCGTTTTTAAATAATGAAGTCAAAGCATCAAAGTTCTTTCCGCTTGCACCAGAAACTGTGCTCCAACTTTCGGCTCGTGGAGGTGCAATATTTGGTTTGGACGAAGATATTAAATTGAGTGACCGTTACTTTCTTGGCGGCACTAACTTCAGAGGTTTTGCAGTATCTGGTGTTGGAGCACGCGACTCTTCAACCAGCGATGCACTTGGCGGTAATTATTATTACCTAAGCAGTGCTGAACTGACATTTCCACTTGGTGTGTCAAAAGAAACAGGTATTCGTGGACGAGCTTTTGTTGATGCAGGTTCGGTATTTCATACAGATGATAGCGGAAGTGGAATTAGTGACAGTTCAAACCCTAGAGTTTCTCTAGGAGTTGGTTTGAGCTGGGCATCGGTGCTAGGGCCTCTTCGACTGGATTTTGGCTATGCTGTTTTGAAGGAAGATTTCGACCAAGAACAGGTTTTTTCATTCACGTTTGGCACGCGTTTTTAAGGCTCAAACCCATGGCTCAGGCAGAAAAAATAGATATCCGGCGTATTCTGTTGATGATACCCCATCGTTATCCAATTCTTTTAGTTGATCAATTGGAAGAGGTGGTG
>JAYOXJ010000421.1:2302-2652 GCA_038152725.1 Rhodospirillaceae bacterium | reverse complement strand
CCTCTTCCGGTGTCGCGGTAAAGACGCGGATATCCTCGCATTCCTCATCGAGACCGTGGATTCCGCCAGCCTGGGACGCATCGACGCGGCCGCAGAAGCTATAGACCGATTCCGTTGAGCCGCCCGGCGTCACCAGGTAATGGCAGATCTGCTCGATCTCCTGGATCGTACAACCGGCTTCCTCGACCGCCTCGCGGCGCACGACACCCTCCGGGTCTTCGCCGTCCTCGATGATGCCGGCAACGATCTCGATCAGCCAAGGCGACTCATTGCCTTCGTACCAGGGCGATTCCAACGCAGCATATGCGCCGATCCGAAACTGCTCGACCATTACAAGCAGATCTAGATCG
>JAYOXJ010000421.1:0-2292 GCA_038152725.1 Rhodospirillaceae bacterium | reverse complement strand
CTGGAATCATGGTCATGGAGTTGCAAATCCGCCCGTCGGCAAGCATTTCAAACACCTCTTCGGGCGTCGCCGTGAACACGCGGATGTCCTCGCCTTCTTCGTCGAGGCCGTGAATGCCGCCAGCATTAGACGCATCGATTCGGCCGCAGAAGCTGTGAACCGATTCAGTGGAGCCGCCAGGCGTCACCAGGTAATGGCAAATTTGCTCGATCTCCTGGATCGTGCAGCCGGCTTCCTCGATCGCCTCGCGGCGAACCACTTCTTCCGGTTCCTCGCCGTACTCGATGATGCCGGCAACGATTTCGATCAGCCAAGGTGACTCGTCGCCCTTGTACCAAGGCGATTTCAGCGCAGCATAGGCGCCGATCCGGAACTGCTCGACCATGACCAACAGGTCGAGATCGGGGTCATAGAGCAGGCACGAAGCGGCGTGGCCGCGCTCGAACACCTCGCGGCTGAACTCGGCCCCCATGCCGCCGGCATGCTGGCGGTGACGAAGATGGTAGCGGTCGATCCGGAAATAGCCCTGAAAAGGCGTTTCCTTGAGCCGGATATCGACATCGTCTGCGTTCATGGCAATTCTCCTTGGCTGGCGGTCTTTGTGCCGGCCCGCTCCTTGTTTGTCCAGGTTCGTGCCATCCGGTAGATAATGGGTTCAGCATACGCAGCACTAAGCGAGGAAAACGCCATGTCCGAACCCATCGTCTTGACCGATATCGACGCCCGCGGTGTCGCCACCGTGACATTGAACCGGCCGCAGGTGAACAATGCCTACAACGGCGAGATGGTCGAAGCGTTATTGGCCGGCGCCAAGGCATTGGGAGCCGATGAACGCGTCCGGATCGTGGTGCTGCGCGGTAACGGCAGGCATTTTCAGGCCGGCGCCGACCTCAACTGGATCAAGTCGGTCTCGGCACTGTCGGCCGAGGAGAACCTAGCCGTCTCCCAACGCACCACCGATGCCGTCCGCTTCCTCGATAGCTGCCCGAAACCGACCATCGCTTTGGTGCACGGCGGATGTTTCGGCGGCGGTACCGGCATCGTCGCAGCCTGCGACATCGCCGTCGCTTCCACAGACGCCGAGTTTTCCATCGCCGAAGCGCGCTGGGGTCTGCACGCCGGCCCGATCCTGCCGCAATTAGGCGCCGCCATCGGCGTGCGCAACCTGCGCCGTTTCGCCATTACCGGTGAGCGCTTCAACGCCATGATGGCCTGGGAAATCGGTCTCGTGCACGAGGTCTGCGAACCGGGCGAATTGGACGAGACGGCCGAGCCGATCATCGACGCGATCCTGAAGAACGGGCCCGAAGCCGTCAGCGATACCAAACGCATCATTTTCGAGACAGCGGGACTTGCCATCGACGATGCGCTGGCCGGGCGACTTGCCGCCGATCATGCGCGCAAGCGTCTCTCCGATGAGGCTATTGAAGGTCTGTTGAGCTTCCGCGAAAAGCGCAACGCGGCCTGGTACCCAGCGAAAGCGTGATATGCCAGCGATCACCAGATTGTAATTGGACTCGAAGCGATTGGCCTCTTTAATACCCGTAACCGGCTGATACCAAGGGCTGCGTCAGACAGAGAGGACCATCATGAAGAAAATCGCAGCATTCGCAGTCGTCGGCGTCATGGCCATGGCCGTGGCGGCGCCTGCATCGGCAGATGACGTCACCTGGTACGGCCAGGCCGCGTTCAAGATCGTGACGCCCGGTGGCAAGGTGATCGTCATCGATCCGTTCATCACCAAGAACCCCAAGACGCCGGCGGAAATGAAGGATCTGGCCAAGCTCGGCAAGGTCGACCTGATCCTGGTCACGCACGGGCACGGCGACCACGTCGGCGATACGGTGGAATTGGCGAAGATGACCGGCGCCAAGGTCGGCATCAACGCCGATATGGGGCGCACTTTCGCCACGCTCGGCTGGCTCGACATGAAGCAGATGATCCGCTTCAACAAGTCCGGCCCGATCAAGCCGATCGGCGACGCCATCACCGTCACCATGACCCATGCGGAACACTCGTCGGAAGTCGAGTACAAAGATCCCAAAACCGGCCAGTCGAGCATGCAGCCGGGCGGTGAGCCGGCCGGCTACATCATCAAGCTGGAGAACGGTTACACCATCTACCACGCCGGCGACACCGGCGTGTTCGGCGACATGAAGTTCATCGGCGAGTACTACAAACCCGACCTGGCGCTGCTGCCGATCGGCGGCCATTTCACCATGGACCCGGCGCACGCCGCCTATGCGGTCAAGACCATGCTCAAGCCGAAGACCGTCATGCCCATGCATTACG
>JAYOXJ010000420.1:0-2666 GCA_038152725.1 Rhodospirillaceae bacterium | reverse complement strand
GGGTGGCGGCGTGGCCGGCGGCACCCGCCGTCGGGTTCGGCACGTTGCCCACGGCCGGCGCGGCGCTCGGGGCGGTGCCCGGCGTGGCACCGGGGGCCTTGGCCGTCTGTTCGGTCTTCTTGGCGGCTTCCGGCGGCGGCGGCGGACGGGTCATGTCGAAGTAGAACTGCGACACCAGCAGGATGGCGAGCGACAACGCCACGGCGAGAAACAGGTTGCGGTTATCAAGCATGTTGTTGTTCAACCTTTCGACGTTGCGCCGGCGGTTTCCGGCGTGGCGTGGCGTGGTTCCGTTTCGAGCTGAGGTACTGGGTCGAGGCCGTGGCCGCCCCAGGGATGGCAACGGCAGACGCGCTTGGCGGCGAGCCAAGAGCCCCGGGCCGCGCCGAAGCGCTCCAGCGCTTCCATGGCATAAGACGAACAGCTCGGCAGGTAGCGGCAGTTGTGGCCGAGGATCGGCGAGACCAGAAGCTGATAGCCGCGCACCAGCGCCCGCAACATAGCGGTCGCCGCCTTCGCCACTGTTCGAGCCACCGGGTTCAGCACGTGCCTCGGTTCCCTTCCCGTCAATCCCTGTAGCACTTCAGTTTCCTGAGTGCCGTTTCCAAATCGCCGACCAGGGCGCCGAACGGCCGCGTCAGCGTGCCGGCGCGGCCGATGATCACGAAGTCGGTGCCGGCCGCGGCATGTGCGGGCATGACCAGATCGGCCGCCGCCTTGAGCCGTCGCCGGGCCCGGTTGCGGATGACCGCGTTACCGACCTTGCGGGTGACCGTGTAGCCTATGCGGGCCGGGCTGGCCAGCGTGCTGTTGCGGATTTCGGCGGAAACGGCGGGTTCCGGCGGCGTCGGCGACGCCTGCAGGACCAGGCCGGGGGCGGCGAATTTGCTGCCGACACGGGCCAGACGCAGAAAATCGCCGCGCTTCTTGAGGCGCGGTGGGCGAATTGCTCGGCCGGAGGGGGATGCGGTCACGGGACAAACACCGTGAAGCGCTCTTAGGCGGACAGGCGCTTGCGTCCCTTGCGGCGCCGAACGGCAATCACGCGACGGCCACCGACGGTCGCCATGCGGCTGCGGAAGCCGTGGCGGCGCTTGCGGATCAGCCTAGAGGGTTGATAGGTGCGTTTCACGGGTCTACTCCCAACGAATTCCGCCCGGTGTATACGGGCTTGGCCGGAGTAAGTCAACGCCCTCTGTCGGGCGCCGATATACAGTTCAAAAAACCCTCACGGCAACGTTATTGGCCTCGATTGGCCGGACGTGCATTTTAGGGGTGCGCCCGGCGCCGGCCGCCGGCGAACGCAGCCAATAGGTTTGGAGCCGAGCATGGACCAGCGGACCGGAACCGGGAATACAGCCAATACCGCCAGCAAGCCGAGCCTGGCGCGGCTGTTGCCGCTGATCGCGGTAATCGCCGGAATCGTGCTGTTCTTTGTGCTCGGCGGCCAGCGCTACCTCTCCTTCGACACGCTTTCACGCCATCGCATGGATCTGGTGCAGTGGACCGAGGCCAACCGGTTGCTGGCGGTCGTCCTGTTCATACTCGGTTATGCGCTGGTGGTGGCGTTTTCGCTGCCCGGCGCCACCTGGATGACATTGGCCGGCGGGTTCCTGTTCGGCACGCTTTTGGCGACCGTGCTGGTGGTGGTCTCGGCGACCGCCGGCGCCGTCGCCATTTTCCTGTTGGCGCGTTACGCGCTGGCCGATTTCTTTCGTGCCAAGATGGGCACGGCGGCGCGGCGCATGGAGGCCGGGTTTAAGGCCAACGCATTGAGTTATCTTCTGTTTTTGCGCCTGGTGCCGGTCTTTCCGTTCTGGTTGGTGAACCTGGTGCCGGCGTTTCTCGGGGTGCCGCTCAGGACCTATGCGCTGGGCACGCTGATCGGCATCGTGCCGGGCAGTGCCGTCTACTGTTCGGTCGGCAACGGCCTCGGTGCCGTTTTCGATGCCGGCGGGCGGCCCGACCTCGGCATCATCTTCAAGCCCGAGATCCTCGGCCCCATCGTCGCCCTGGCGGCGCTCTCGCTGGTGCCGATCCTCTATAAGAAATTCAAGGGTGGCTCTGAGGGCGCGCAAATCCCGGAGGACAAGTCATGACGGCGGGCGACGAAATCCTCGACGTCGATATCTGCGTCATCGGCGCCGGTTCGGGCGGGCTTTCGGTCGCCGCCGGCACCGCGCAGATGGGCGCCAAGACGGTATTGATCGAAAAGCACAAGATGGGCGGCGACTGCCTAAACACCGGCTGCGTGCCGTCAAAGGCGCTGCTGGCCGCCGGTCATGCCGCCGAAAGCGTCCGCGGCGCTGCCCGCTTCGGCATCGACGCCGGCATTCAGGGTATCGACGCCGGGCGCGTGTTCGGCCACGTCCGAGATACCATTGCCGCCATCGCGCCGATGGACTCGGTCGAACGCTTCGAGGGCCTCGGCGTCAACGTGATCCAGGCCGCCGGCCGCTTCACCGGCCCCAGGGAAGTGACCGCCGGCGCGCAGCGTATCCGCGCGCGACGCTTCATCGTCGCCACCGGCTCGACGGCCTTCGTGCCGCCGGTGCCGGGCCTCGACACCGTTCCCTTTCTCACCAACGAGACGGTGTTCGAACAGCCGGACCTGCCCGGACACCTGATCGTCTTGGGCGGTGGGCCGATCGGCGCCGAACTGGCGC